>JAVKLI010000074.1:0-26712 GCA_031539425.1 Bacteroidia bacterium | reverse complement strand
GGTATATATCGGTAGTTTTTGTACTTTTCTATTTACAATACCCTTTTACCTAAAAATAGGGTTCACGCCTTTATTTTTAGGGTTTTTAAGGGTTTTTTATGTTTAAAGTATTTGTACTTTTCTATTTGCGCCCTATAGTTTAGTTTTGATAACGTTTTTTTATCTAAATACTCAGCAGAACCTGATAAATTATTTATTTTTTCTCCAACTATTGTAACGTTTGACGCATCTGTTATAGTATCTTTTAATTGATTTTGACCATTTAGGGCCATGTTTAATACTGCAAAACAAGATATTATTGCTATTTTTTTCATATATATTATTTAGAATGATTTTAAATTTAACGCGCAAATATCAAAACAAAACCAGTAACATATTTTAGAAAAGCGGAATTTTAATTTAGAAAAGTGGAAAAATTACTTTTTGTGATCTATAGGTGAAATGCCAAAGTAGTTTTTGTACGATTGACTAAAACTGCTCGTTGAGGAGTAACCTACGCTTTGAGCCACATCTGCAATGCTTGTTTGTGATTCTTGAAGCAGGTGCTTGGCTTTTATCATTCTGTTTTCTTGAATAAATTCAAAAATAGTTTGATTGAAAATTTCTTTAAATCCCTTTTTTAAATAACATTGGTTGGTGCCCACATACTCTGCTACAATAGGTATAGTAATGATGTTTTGAATATTCTCTAAAATATATAATTTTGCTTTTTGTATTTTAGCTGCTTCTATTGGTTTATTAATAATAGCACAGCCGCCACAATTTAAATTAAAAATCAAATTGTTTTTTTGAGTTTGATATACTAAAAATAAAATATGACTTTCTAAATATATTTTTCGTTGTATGCCATGTAATTTGCAATTAATAATGTCAAACAATTTGGCTTGGGTGTTACAGCAAATACTTTGTTTTTCTATATTAAACTCCAACTGTTCGTTATATTTTTCAAAATACGATTTTTCAACCTTAATTTGAAATTCGTAATTGCTTCCAAATAAATCAAACAATCCTTAGCATCTAAATTAAAAGTAATTAATACAGCATCGTTGCTTTGATTTATAATACTATTAGAAGCCGATACAGCATTGTTTATTTCTACACTCAGCTGTATATACTCGTTTACTAGCTCCACCACATTTAATTAATTTGAGGCAGGGTATCCGGCGTTATACCAAGCAACTATTGCATCTACTTCTGCTTGTGTTAATCCTGCTTTTTGAGACATGCCGCTGTAAATGGTTTTAACGGTATTATAAACCTTACTTATTTGATTTTTAAATGTTTCTTCATAATTTGCGGCATTATATAACCAATCACTTGAGTTATTTTTACCTGAACCATGACAAGAAGCGCACTTATCAAATACTGTTTTTACAGAATGCGTAAAAGCGGTTCCAGTTGTTGAAGTAGTAGTTGTATTTGATGTTTTTGAACAAGATAACATCAGCATGATTACTAATGTAAAAGTAAATAAGATAATTTTCATAGGATAAATTTAAAAAAAATAAAAATAATCATTATTTAATCATGTACTGATTTCAATAACTGGAGTTGATGAGAAAATGAGATTAAAATTAGAGCCAAGAACCTCAACATGCAAAAATTGATTTGAAGTATTAAAATTATTAAGTTAAAAAAATACTATATGAGGTAATGATAGCTCCAGTAATTTGGAATATTAATAACCCTCAGAGTCTTTTAAATTTGAACCGCGCTTATTTAATTACAAAGCAGCGCAAGCTCAAACTTCTCTTTTTTAATTTTGTTACAACTTAATTCAATTGACCTTTAATTGTATTATACAACTCATCGCCTCTTAAATCTATGGCTATTATTTTGCCTTCTTTATCAAGCAGCACGGTAAATGGTATAGATTCTATTCCAAACTGAGCAACCACAACACTTTTCCAATGCTTTAAATCACTCACCTGAATCCAATTCAATTCTTTTTCTTTAATGTAATTTTTCCAATCATCTGCCGATTTATCTAAAGAAACGCCAAAAACTTCAAAACCCTTGTTTTTAAAAGCATCATAGCACTTTTTTACATTTGGCAATTCTTTTCGGCAAGGGCCACACCATGTTGCCCAAAAATCTACTAATACGTATTTTCCTTTTAAGTTTGATAGCGAAACTATTTTACCATTAACATCAGGTAAGGTAATGTCAGCCATTTTATCCCCAATTTGTAATTTATGCGTTTGTGCTTTCGCTTCTGATGATTTAAAAACCTTTTCATAAAACCCTATTGCGTCTTCATTATCCGCAAAGTTTGCTTTAATATCTTCTGCTACTTTTTTATATAATTCTGTAAACTGCTCATACGGTAATTGTTGTACGGCAACTATTGAGGCTAGTTTATTAGAGTTTTTAGAGATTTCGTCTTTAAGTGTTGATGTTAATCGTTGTACTATTTCATTATAGGGTTTTTCTAACGATTTGGCTACAGAATCTAATTGAATGTTACTCATTTTAATTTTCCCAGAAGCCCCATTTTGAAGTATGGCTGTAAGTGCACTCATCTCTTTTTGATGTGATACAATGATACTTGTAAATTTTACTAATACACTCGATTCGGGTGAATTTTCAACTTGATAGGTTTCTAATAAATTAGTTGCATCACCTGTAATATAAGGCTGTTTACTTTGTTCGATTACAAAAAAAGCATTTTGATTATTGTTACATCTTATTTTATATATACCTTCTTTTATATTTAAATTACTAAAAGCAAATTGATTTTTATCAACTTTAGCACTATCTATAATTGTTTGATTTTGAGCAAACATTTTTTCTAAATACACATAGGTGCTGGTAACATTAGTTATGGTACCCGTTACGCTTACTTTTGGTTTGTTGCAAGAGTTAATTAAAATAGTTAGTATGCTTAAATAAAATAGTTTTTTCATATAGATGTTTTTTTTATAAATGAATTACTTCGCCGTAAGCTGCTGCTGCTGCTTCCATAATAGCTTCGCTCATAGTTGGGTGTGGGTGTACAGATTTTATAATTTCATGACCTGTAGCTTCTAACTTACGCAGGGTAACAATTTCAGCTATCATTTCAGTAACATTAGCGCCTATCATGTGGGCTCCAAGAATTTCACCATATTTTTCATCAAATAGTAATTTAATAAACCCGTCTGATGCGCCAGCTGCTTTTGCTTTTCCGGAAGCTGCAAATGGAAACTTCCCTACTTTTAGCTTGTAGCCTTTTTCTAGGGCTGCTTTTTCTGTAAAGCCAACAGAGGCAATTTCGGGCTGGCAATAGGTACAACCTGGTATATTATTATAATCAATAGGTTCTGCGTGTAATCCTTTTATTTTTTCTACACAAGTAATGCCTTCTGCACTTGCTACGTGGGCTAAAGCTTGACCTCCCACACAATCGCCTATGGCATAATAGCCTTTAATATTAGTGGCATAAAATTTATCTGTTAATATTTTACCTTTATCTGTAGCAATACCAACATTTTCAAGTCCAATACCGCTTATATTAGCTTCTATACCTGCTGCTGATAATACTACTTCTGCTTCTTTAGTTACAACTCCAGTTGCTGTTTTAATATTTACTTTTGTTAATGTTCCTTTAGTATCAACACTTTCAACGCTAGCGTTAGTAAGCGCTTCTATGCCTATTTTTTTAAACGATTTTTCTAGTTGCGCTGCAACATCAGTATCTTCAAAAGGTACCAGTGTAGGTGCAAATTCTACAATGGTTACTTTTGCCCCCATGGTAGCATAAAAATAAGCAAATTCAACGCCTATAGCCCCAGCACCTACTACAATTAAAGATTTTGGTAGTTTTGGTAAAACCAAGGCTTCACGGTATCCTATTATTTTTTTACCATCTTGTGGTAAATTTGGTAATTGTCGAGATTTAGCACCTGTTGCAATAATGATATGATCAGCTGTGTAAGTTGCTAGTTTTCCATCAGCTGCTATTACATCAACAGCTTTATTAGGTTTTAATGTAGCAGCTCCTGCTATTACATCTATTTTATTTTTTTTCATCAAAAACTGAATGCCTTTACTCATCCCATCTGCAACATCTCTACTACGTTTTATTACAGCATTAAAATCAGCATTAATGTTTGATGCGCTAATACCGTATTCTTGAGCGTGTTGTAAATATTCAAATACTTGTGCGCTTTTTAATAATGCTTTAGTAGGAATACACCCCCAGTTTAAACAAATGCCGCCTAAATTCTCTTTTTCTATAATGACTGTTTTAAATCCTAATTGAGAAGCGCGAATGGCAGCTACATAACCACCAGGGCCGCTACCTATTACAATAATATCATATTTCATATGTTTTTAAATTAAGGCTTCTAAATTAGTATAATTGATGGATTTATATGCTAAATCCTCATTTCTTTTCAAAAGGGTAGGTTAAAATTATAACAGGTAAAGTGCTAGTAAAATTACCTTTGTATGTTATTAATGGATATAGTCAAAATTTTATATAACTAATGTCATTTTTTATCTGTGTAACAATTTTTTAGCAATAGTTTGATATTTATTTTTTATTGAGTAGTTGGTCTACCATTATTGTAATTTGAACAATTGGTAAATATATAAATGAATAAAACATAAGCTGTTTGGCATTTTTAATTTCTGCTTGTTTATATAATTTTATAGCCATAATAATAAAATAAACCGAAGTAACGCTTATAATAGCGGCAGTGGGCCAAGTAATATAATTAAAAAAATAGGGAGTTAATGCAATTGGGAATAAGATGATAGTGTAAAATAAAATTTGTGATAAACTATTTTTATCCCTTCCGTTTTTACTTGGCAGTAAATTAAACCCCGCCAATTTGTAATCATCATAACATACCCAAGCAATAGCCCAAAAGTGTGGAAACTGCCAAAAAAACTGAATAAGAAACAATAATATTCCAAAAAAATTAAGGTAACCAAAAGTATCTTTAGATGCAGCTAAGGCTCCAATCATAGTAGGGATAGCGCCAGGAAACGCTCCATGAAAAACAGCAAAGGGCGTTTTTCTTTTTAAAGGGGTATATACTAACGTGTATAATATCCATGATAACAAAGCAAGCCATCCCGATAAAATGTTGATGTAATAAAATAAAATAGTAATACCTATCACACCAAAAATGAAACAAAACGCATATACTTCTTTATTAGTAAGTTGTTTGGTAGGTAATGGGCGTAATTGAGTTCGCTGCATAAGCGAATCATATTGCTGCTCTATTAATTGATTTAAACTATTAGCAGAAATGGTAACAAAACAACCGCCAATAATTAATGCATTAATAACAGTTATATTAATACTATTAGCTAAAGTTAAATAAGTTAATAATGAAGAAAAAACAACTAATAATGATAATTTAATTTTTGATAATATAAGATAGGCTTTTAATTTTTGCATAATTTTTATTAAGATGCTTGTTATTTTGTGTTATACAAATGCTGTAAAATGTCAATTTCTGCTTTAGTCAATTTTAAATCTCTACGTTGGTAGGTTAAATCTATTGTTTCAATAAATTTATCAAATTGATATACTTCAAGTTGTTTTGAATTTCCAAATGAAAAAGAAGGAATAAAATTTGGTAAAAAATTGGTATCGTATACATTTACCCCAACCCCAATAACAGTGCCTGTATTAAACATAGCATTGATGCCTACTTTGCAATAATCTCCCATTATTAATCCACAAAATTGTAACTGTGTGTCTTCATTTTTTTGCGATGTGTAATTATAAAGTTTCACATTTTTATAATTGTTTTTTAAATTACTGTTATTAGCGTTGGCTCCTAAATTACACCACGACCCTATAACAGAATTGCCAATAAACCCGTCATGCGCCTTATTGCTATTATCAAAAAACACACTGTTATTAATTTCGCCGCCTACTTTACAATTTGTTCCAATTGAAGTGCCTCCATAAATTTTAGTTTGCATTTTTAAAACAGCATTGTTTCCTAATGCAAAAGGACCACGCACAGTGCTACCCTCCATTATTTCGGCATTTTTACCAATATATATAGCACCTTGAGTGGTGTTTAATATAGATGCTTCTATAATAGCGCCTTCTTCTATAAATAATTTAGAAGATGAACCTATTAAAATATTTGTATTTGATAATGGGGCAGATGTTTTGTTTTTTGTAATTAATTCAAAATCACTTTCTATACATTTTCCATTATGGGAAAATATATCAACCACGTGCTTAATTTGCAAAAATGAAATGTTAGTTTCTGTACAAAGTTGAATGGCATGTTGATAATCAAACTGAGATTGAACACTGTAAAAAGCAATTAATCTAGTTCCATTCTTAATGCCACAATTTGGTTTTAACATTGTAATTTCGTTTATCAATTCTTCATTTGGAACTATAGCCGCATTCACATAGATACTTTTTTCACTTGTATTTAGCCTAAACATAGTTTGCATATATGAGTCAGTTAAAACGCTGGTTGAAGTGTTCAACATCAAATCCCATTTTTCTTTAATTGTTATAATACCCCATTTAATATAAGCAATGGGTTTAGTAAAGGTTAGTGGAAGCAATTGTTGCTTTATATTTAGTTCATCAAAAAGAATAAAATTCATTGGATTAATTAGTATCGGTATTTAATATTTTTTTAATCTTACCTAAAAACAGTTCTTTTTTAAATTGCTGACAAGATACAAATTGAAACGGAGTTTGATTGGTCATTTTTTTGGTGATTTTAAGTTCTCTATCTTTTTCTTTTAAGATTGAAAGTGAATTATTAAATGCATCATTGCTACTTGCAATATTTAAAACTTCGTTGGTGTAATTAAAATAATACCAAACATTTTTATCTAATTTTAAAAATAAATGAAATTCATCGCCTTTTTTGTTTTTTACAATTTGAACATACCCTGGAATTGATTTAAAAACCTGCTCATTACCAACGCTTAATAAATCAATATCGTTAAGAGATACAAAGGAATTTGATTTTTCGTCAAATCTAAATTTAATATTTCCTAAAACTAAGTTATGTTTTAACTCATCAGGATAACTTGAAACAGAACCTTCTAATTTCAAATCGTCCACCATGCTTTTAGCGGATTCTTTGCCTAATAAATAGTTGAGGCTTTTTGTAAAAAATGGTTTAGTTATATTTATAGTTTGTAATTTATCTTTATTAGCATTAATATCTTTAATAAAAATTTTAGTTAAATCGCTGTTAAAAAAATAATCAATCATTAAAATGGCATCCATTATAAAGGATTGAGTGAGGCTATTAAATTGGGCATCGCCAAAACTTTGCATTTTAAAATTACCAAAACTTTCACTAAAATTAAATTGACTTTCACCTTTGATGTCACAAGATATAGGATTGAAACTACTATAATTTTTACCTTGATTTGTTTTGTTTTTATTTACATTTTCATCGCTTGATTTATTTAATACTTCATAAATATTTTTTTGTTTGTTAAATGTAAGGTAACCGGTTGCGGCAATAAATTGTTTTTCTTTTAAAGGCGCGCATTGTCTAAAAAAGGCAGGTTCTATTTTTCCCTTATCTATACTGTACTTATAACCAAATGTAATTTTTTTTAATTGTAAGTTAGTTGAACTATCAGTTACATTAATCATAATTTTACTTAAATTAATGGTGTCTTTTATTTTTAATAAATCTTTGGATTTATTACAACTATCAACTATTTGTAAGTATCCATCGGCATTTATTATTTTAGATTTTGAATATAAATGAAGCTTACCATAAAATCCAAAATAATCATTAAGCATCATCGGGTTTTTCTCATTTACTAATGCCTCTGAAATAGTTTTTGCTGAAGTGTCTAATTTAATTGAAGTACAATATAATGTTCTGTCGTTTTTATACTCATCTTTATAGATATACTTACCGGTTGCAAAATACTTTTTTACTCCTATAGCATTAACGCTACAGTCTTGATAATCATTTTCAGTATTATTAACTAGGGTTTTTATTTTGGCATTTCTAAGTGTATCAATAATGCCTAGTGGAAATATTTTTACAAATTTTTTATCAGGAAAAATGGTTGCATCTGATAAAATCATTTTATCCACTCCATAATTACTTAATATATATTTTGTTAAATCATACGAAATGGTATCTCCAAAAAATGAAATTGAATCTTTTCTTTGTGATGTAGATGTAAGTTGAATATTATTTAAATGCTCAACATCAGATGCACCTTCTTCTTTTTTATTTTTTCCATCAGAAAGAAAAGACATCACATTTTCATTCATTTTCCAAAAAAACTTTGTACAAATGCATTTAAAATAATTTTTTTCAAAATTGATCTTAGTGTTTTTGCCATAAGTATAAAAGCTTCCTAAGTTTTCACTAAAATCTAAATTAGCTTTGATGTTTTCACTTGTAAAAATAAATTTACCTGGTGCTTCAGTATCTTTTACTTTTATAGCAGCATTTGCAGAGTAAATTGATGTTTTTCTTAAATGTATTTTATTGGAAGTTAAAAAATAACTTCCTAAATCGGCTGTACCTGTGCCGTATAAATCATTACCTTGTAGCATTAATTTCCCTTTAAATTTACATTTGTTATTATATAAATTCAATAGTTTTGATTTTGTAACCGCAAATAGTAAATTATTATATGGCTCCCAATGTATATCAATTGAATCTCCATTTACTTTAGTTCTGTTCAATAATTCGGCTGTTTCTTGTATTTCAAATTGAATTGCTTTAGTGTTGGCGCTATCTTTAAAAAAATTTATTTTGTTTGATTTAAAAAATGTTTGATTATAGTTTATCTCTCCATCGCCTATAAAACCTCTATTATTTAAGGTTAATACTCCTTTAAAATTACCAACATTATTATATAAAGGTACTGTAGTGTCTTTCATTACTTTAATAAAACCTAAAGACCCATCTTTTTGTAACATTAAGTTTTCTTGAAATGGTTCATAAATATTAGATGAATAAAGTGTGCCAAAAAATTTAGTATTGCCACCTAATTTAAAATCATTTATGCTATCTATTGTAAATGGATCTACTTTAAAATAAAAATCATCTTTTTTGTAGCTAGAATTATAAATGCTTTCTTTTTCATAATATACAAAACTATGTTGATAGCTTTTTAAAATTGGAAATTGTTTAAATTGCTCTTTACCCGCCTTATTATTAATTGAATCAATAATTAATTCTGAATTTAAATTTTGTATTACCGATGATGATTTTTTAAAAAATATTTCATTATTTTCATTTCTTGTAGCTGATTCATAAAAAACAGAGCAAGAGTCAACCTTTTTCATTGTTATTTTATAACGATTGTATTCAAAGAAAAAATTGGATCCGGTAAATTCAAATTTCCCAGCAGCTAAGGTGCCATTAAAATTAAAGTCTCTATTTTTTTTCATAGTAATAGTTTGACCTATAGGAAATGCAAATACTTTTTGAAGTTGACTTAATAAAATTAATTTAACGCCATTAATTTGCAAATCATAATTTTCAAAATTTAAACTGGCATTATCTTCTGTGTTAGTTTTTGATTGAATTGTAATGAGGTCATAATCTTTTTGATTTTTAAAGTATTTGATATAATCAAAAAAGCGTGGTTTAATAATTATAATTTCAGTTTCTATATCAAAATAAATTAAGCCATATATTGCCATTTTAATAAGAAATACCCTAACATCGTTATTGAACCCATTCATATATTTAGCTAATTCAGTAGAGGTAAATTGATTTTTTTTATTGTTTTTTAAATAAAACTCATTGATTTTAAATAAAGGATTAACATCTGAAAGCCCTTTGATGTCTTCTATTTTAGCTTTAGAAAAACTGTTTTGAGATTCAAATAAGGCTGCACTCTGTTTATTGTTTAATAAAAATCCAAATGACATAGTAGGTTCTTTTACGTTCCACGTCAGCTGATCAAAAGTCATATCGAGTTTATGATACGTATTAAAAAAAGGTGATTTTTGAACAGCATTGTTTTTTCGCAAAATAGTTACTAAAGATTTTTTATACTGATAGATAAAAGAAATATCTGGGTGTGAAATTGAATCGTTTTCTAATTTAATAGATAGTTTTGCGGAATTTGTAGTTATCTTACCTTCATCATAATTAAAATTCCTAGATGACACTTCTAACACTTTATTCTCATGATATTTTATAAATACCCTAGCTGGATTTAATGCTGTACCAGCCATATTTACTCTTTTTCCACTCATAGAAAATTTACCTGCATAATCCATATTTGGATAAATGTCTTTAATGTAATGGCTTTCATATGATGTAAAATTGGGGTACATTACCTTATCATCATCTTTTGCTATTTTATCAATTATTATACCTAATTGCGGCTTGCTAATAAAACTTTCTCCTTTAAAAATAGCAGAGTCAGAAAAAATTTCATCTTTTTCAAAATCTATTGTAGTTCTTTTTAATTTAACTTCTGCTTCATTTTTTAAACCTACCTTTCCCCAATCTATTTTTCCATTGGTGCCATAAAATTTATTTAACATGGGGTAATATATTCCGGTAATATCATTAATTGTTAATTCATTAGAATAAAAATCTGAACCGGTAATATCTACTTTAGGAAAAATAATTTTTGCTGTGGGGTCAAATTCAAAAGTGCATTTTAACTCTTCGCATTTATACGTAAAAAATTCTGTTTGAAAAAAAGTTTTGTTATTAAATAATTTGGATGAGGCATTTATAAAATTGATAAACTGTACTTCGTTTCCTTCTTTCATTATTTTAAAAACACATTTCATCCAATTATCAACAATAGCTTTATCTTTATACTGCTTAAAGGTTTCGTTTATACAAATCAACATATCTGTATAAACAGTTGAATTAAATGCTTTAATTTTTGTTAAGTGCTTAAATACTTTATAACTAAATTCTTTATATTTTTTTGAAAAACTTGGTTTATAAAAAACAAATTCAAATTCACTATGAGCCATTTTTTTATAGTTATCATTAAGAGCTTCTTTTTGTTTTAAGAAATATTTAACTTCTAAAACAAAATTATTTGTATCGTTAGAGAATGTGAAGGTTTGAGCAATACCAGTGTATTGAATGAATAATAAAATTGATATGGTATAAAATTTAAATTTCATATTAAGTTGTTAAGGGTGTAATTAAACCAGTTGTTTTAAAATAATTAATAATTGCTGAAGTAATTAAATTATGCTGTTGAACACTATTTAGATTTGGTAGTTTTTCTGTGGCTTCCCAATGCGGCCACCCATCAGCATCTTTACCAACATATTTATAAAAATTAAAGGGCTCTAATACGCAGCAAATGGCAATGTGCATAATATCTACTTTTTCGTGTTTTTTATATTGTTGATAGGGTTTGTTTAACTCTTGTAAACCAATCATAAATAATATGGCGTCAAAATCCATACTGCTACCAAACCTATCTTTTAATTTAGATTGTAACAATTCCCACTCCGTCATTTTAATAAATACTGCTTATTGGTTATAATATGGTTTAGTATCTCATTTCTACCAAGTTGTTTTGCTGCACTGCTTTCTATATAATTTGGCATTACACCCCATAGCTGTATAAATTTATTTTGAAAGTTAAAAAAGCTTTGTTTCCACTGGTTTCTGCTAATCTTATCTATTTTAGTAAATACAACGCATATTGGCATTTGTATTTTATTACACCAACACAAAAACTCTTCATCAATTTTTTGAAGCGGCAATCTACCATCTAATAATACAAAGGTGCAAACCAAGTTTGGTCTAGTAGAAATATAAGAGCTAATCATTTTTTCAAATAATTCTAAATTCGATTTGTTTGTTTTTGCAAACCCATAACCTGGCAAATCAACTATATATACTTCGTTGTTATACAAAAAATGGTTTATTAAAGCTGTTTTACCAGGTTTAGATGATATTTTTGCTAAATCTTTAGATTGAAATACCATGTTAATTAAAGAAGATTTACCAACGTTACTACGACCAATAAAAGCAAATTCTGACTTATTTGGCGTTGGGCAAGAGCTCACATTGGCGCTGCTTTTAATAAATGATATTTGTTGCACGATTTAAATAAATTAAAATAATAAACCTGTTTTGGGTTATGAATTTACCTGTTTTACAACCAACTCTAACGCTTTTTTTGCATCATCTATTAACACTTTAGTAAAAGTGTTTTGATGCGTAAACCATGTGATTTGACGCTTGGCATATTGCCTTGTATGCTGTTTTATTAACAAAATAGCTTGGTCTATTGATATGTTTTTGTCAAAATATTGAAACAATTCTTTATACCCAACTGTATTTAGTGCATTGCAATGTTTATATTGAAACAGCTGTTGCGCCTCCTCAACAATACCTTCATTTATCATACAGTCTACTCTTACATTTATTCTATTATATAAATTTTCTCTATCTGTTTCTAGTACATATGATTGAATTTTAAAAGGATGCTGCAATTGTTTTTTATTTAAAAAACTAGAATAGGATTTATTTGTGTGGGTTATTATTTCTAATGCTCTTAGCATGCGTTGTGGGTTTTGAATATCTATTTTTTTAAAATAGATTGGGTCTAATTTTTTGAGTTGCTCTTGCAAATAAACTAATCCATGTGTTTTATATGTAGCATTTAAGTTTTCTCTAATTTGAATAGGCACTTCAATAAACTCATCTAACCCATGTAATACAGCATTTATATATAACCCCGATCCTCCCACTATAATAACATAGTTATTTGTTTGGTGTAAATAATTTATTTTGTTTAAGGCCTCTTGCCCAAATAAACCGGCATTGTATGGTTGATGGATGGAAACATGATTTATAAAATAATGCGGAATTTCATTTAAATACGCACTACTAGGTTTTGCGGTTCCTATTGTTGTTTCTTTAAACACTTGCCTTGAATCGGCAGAAATAATTGCGCAATTTAATTGTTTAGCTATTTGAAAAGCAAGGTCTGTTTTACCGATGGCTGTAGGGCCAGCTATAACAATTAATTTTTTTTCAATATTGTTAAGCAAAATGCTATTCTACCCAGCTTTTATAATACGCGCCGTCATCTATTTTCATAGCGTCTTCGGTAACTTTTAATGGTCTAAAGGTATCTACCATAACGGCTAGTTCTTGTGTGTCTTTTTGCCCTATACTCCGTTCCATGGCGCCTGGCGCAGGGCCATGCGGTATACCTTTTGGATGCAAGGTAAAATCTCCTGGCTTAATGTTGTTTCGGCTCATAAAATCTCCATCTACATAATACAACACCTCATCACTATCTATATTGCTATGGTTGTAAGGCGCAGGGATGGATTGTGGGTGATAATCGTATATGCGTGGAACAAAAGAACAAACCACAAATTGTGCTGTTTCAAATGTTTGATGTACTGGAGGTGGTTGATGCACACGACCTGTAATGGGTTCAAAATTATGAATATTAAAGCCGTACGGAAAATTATAGCCGTCCCAACCTATTACGTCAAATGGATGTGAAGCGTATACTACTTCGTGCATCAAGCCTTCTTTTTTTATTTTAATCATAAAATCTCCCTTTTCATCGTGCGATTCGAGTTCTGTTGGTAATTTAAAATCTCGCTCACAAAATGGTGAATGTTCTAATAATTGCCCTGATGAGCTTTTGTAACGTTTTGGGGTATAATAAGGCGAATACGATTCTACAATTAGCAACCTGTTATCTGTAGTTTCAAATTCTATTTGATAAATCATTCCTCTCGGAATTACAAGGTAATCGCCGTATTCAAAAGAAATATTACCTAAAAATGTTTTTAATTTGCCTTTACCTTTGTGTATAAATAAAAGTTCGTCAGCATCGGCATTCTTATAAAAATAATTGATTAAGCTTTTGGTTGTGGCTGCTACAGCTATTTGACAATCATTATTTAGCATCAACACTTTTCTACTTTCCAAATAATCTTCATGTGGCATTACGTTAAATCCTTTTAAAAGTAAAGACTTAATATTGTGCTCTATAGCAATTTTTGGTTGTACAGAATAACTTTTTAAAATTTCTTTAACCTGAGTGGGCCTATGTATATGATACGATAAGGTAGAATGACCTATAAATCCTTCTGTGCCAAAAAGCTGTTCGTAGTAATGTTTACCCTGTGGAGATTGAAAAACAGTGTGTCTTTTTTGCGGAATTTTCCCTAAGTGATGATAAAATGGCATATTGTAGTTTTATATTTTATTTTGAAGTATATTAGATAAGTTTGGTCTTAATCGAGATTTGTAAACAGATAACGATTCTGTTTGATTTTTTGTTTTTGATTTACGTAATATTTTTTGTTCTTCAATTGGGAGGGCAGCAATTGATTTACATTCGGGGGTACAGCATTGATTCATTTTTTCATTACAAATATTACATTGAATAAATAACAAATGACAATCATCATTCTTGCAATTAACGTGGGTATCGCATGGCGATCCGCATTGGTGGCAATTACTAATAATATCGTCTGATATTCTTTCTCCTATTCTTTCGTCAAATACAAAATTGACGCCTTTAAATTTATTTGATAATTTTTGTTCATTAACTTCTTTGGCATATTGAATAATGCCACCTTTTAAATGGTATACATCTTTAAAACCATTGTGTTTAAGGTAAGCGCTGGCTTTTTCGCATCTAATACCGCCAGTACAATACATAATAATTTTTTTATCTTCCTTACCTTTTAAATAGTTTGTAACAATAGGGAGCTCTTCTCTAAAGGTATCTGCATCAGGGCAAAAGGCATTTTCAAAATGCCCAACTTCACTTTCGTAATGGTTGCGCATATCAACCACTATTGTATCGGGCTTACTTAAAGCGTCGTTAAAGCCTTTGGCATCAAGGTACAATCCAGTATTTGATGGGTTAAAGGTATCATCATCTATACCATCACCAACAATTTTATTTTTAACTTTTATGTTTAGTTTATAAAAAGATTTACCATTTCCATCAACGGCCATTTTAATATCTATGTTTTTAAATTCATCTATGTTTTTAAATTCATTTATAAATTGAGTGTAATTATTTTTAGGAATACTCATTTGGGCATTTATTCCTTCTTTAGCTACGTATATGCGCCCAAAGCAATTAAGTTTTGTCCACAATATAAATAGTTCATCTCTTAATTTATCTGGATTTTGAATTTGTACATATCTATAAAAAGAAATAGTATGTCTTTCTATTGTTTCTAATAGAAGCCTTGATTTAAGTTCGTGTTTGTTAATTCTATTTCTAAGATCGGGCATTTTCATACTACAGTTAAACAAAATGAAAGATAATGTGGGGTTAAATTTAAAAATAATTTTAAATATAAATTGCTTAGTTTTACAAGATTATTGTTACTTATTAATGCTTATATGAAATTACCAAAAAAAATATATTCAATAAAGCTTTATGTACAGGTTAAAATTTAATATTACTCATAATTACAATAGCAATTAATTAAATTTTAAATGCAAATAGATATCATCACCTTACACCCTCAGCTGCTTCAAAGTCCCTTTGAACACAGTATTTTAAAGCGTGCTATCAATAAAAATATTGTTACGGTTAATTTAATTAACCTTAGAGATTATTGTTCGGGCCCACACCAAAAAGCAGATGATTACGCCTTTGGTGGAACAGCCGGAATGGTAATGATGGTAGAGCCTATTTATAATTGTATTAAAGATTTAAAAAGTAAACAAACTTATGATGAAGTAATTTATTTATCGCCTGATGGTGAATTGCTAAGTCAAACAATTAGCAATAGATTATCTACTTTAAAAAAAATCATTTTATTGTGTGGACATTACAAAGGTGTTGATGAACGTGTAAGAGAATATCTTATAACTAAAGAAATTTCAATAGGTTCTTATGTTTTAAGTGGTGGAGAGTTAGCGGCAGCGGTTTTGTCTGATTCTATTATTAGGCTTATTCCAGGCGTACTTAATGATGAAACCTCTGCTTTGTCAGATTCGTTTCAAGATAATTTATTGTCTCCGCCTGTATATACTAGGCCCGCAAATTTTAATGACTGGGAAGTTCCGTCAATCCTATTAAGCGGGAACAAAGCTAAAATAGATGATTGGAAACTAGAAAAGGCTAAGGAGCGCACCCAAGCTAAAAGACCGGATTTGTTATTATAAAATTAACTAGCTAATACAATTACAGTATTATTTATAATCTCTATAACGCCGCTATTAATAGGTATTTGATGGGTTTTATCTGCTTCATCTATTAATTTTATTTCTCCTTTTTGTAAAGCCAAAATCATACTTACATGGTGATTTAATACTCCAAATGAGCCATCCACACCATTAAAAACGGCAGATTTTACAGTGCCTTCAAATAATTTTTTATCCGGCGTTACAATTTCAAGATTCATAAATTACTATAAATTTGATTATGCTTTAGCAGCTTCAGCTAACATTTTTTTACCGTTTTCAATTGCTTCTTCTATAGTACCCACAAGGTTAAAAGCAGCTTCAGGGTATTGATCTAACTTACCACCAAGTATCATATTAAAGCCTTTAATGGTATCTTCAATAGAAACTAACACGCCTTTAATACCTGTAAATTGCTCAGCCACATGGAAAGGTTGAGATAAGAAACGTTGCACACGACGAGCGCGATGAACTACCAGCTTATCTTCTTCGCTTAATTCATCCATCCCTAATATGGCGATGATATCTTGCAATTCTTTATAGCGCTGTAAGGTAGATTTTACTCGCATGGCACAGTCATAATGTGCTTGACCAATTACAGTTGGAGTTAAAATTCGAGAAGTAGAATCTAATGGATCTACAGCTGGGTAAATACCTAATTCTGCAATTTTACGGCTTAATACTGTAGTTGCATCTAAGTGCGCAAATGTAGTTGCTGGCGCTGGGTCAGTTAAATCATCAGCAGGTACATACACAGCTTGTACAGAGGTAATAGAGCCTTTTTTAGTTGACGTGATGCGCTCTTGCATGGCGCCCATTTCTGAGGATAATGTTGGCTGGTAACCCACAGCAGATGGCATCCTTCCTAATAAGGCAGATACTTCCGCTCCTGCTTGTGTAAATCTAAAAATGTTATCTACGAAAAATAAAATATCTTTACTTGCACCGCCCGATCCATCACCATCTCTAAAGTATTCAGCCATAGTAAGCCCAGATAAAGCAACTCTAGCACGTGCTCCAGGAGGTTCGTTCATTTGTCCAAAAACCAACGTTGCTTTTGATTCTTCTAAGGCTTTTAAATCTACCTTGGATAAATCCCAACCACCCTTTTCCATATCATGTTTAAAAGCATCGCCATATTTAATAACGTCAGATTCTATAAATTCTCTTAATAAATCATTTCCTTCACGGGTACGCTCTCCTACACCAGCAAATACAGACAAACCAGAGTGTGCCTTGGCAATGTTATTTACCAATTCCATAATTAATACCGTTTTACCTACACCCGCTCCACCAAACAAACCAATTTTACCTCCCTTTGCGTAAGGCTCAATTAAATCAATTACTTTAATTCCTGTATATAATACCTCTGTTGAGGTTGATAAATCTTCAAACTTAGGTGCTGCTCGATGGATTGAAGAACCTTTTTCTGATTTTATTTTATTAATTCCATCAATGGCTTCACCTACTACATTAAATAACCTTCCTTTTATTTGATTACCTGTAGGCATGGTAATTGTAGAACCTGTAGCTTTAACAGCCATCCCTCTGCTAAGACCATCCGTACTATCCATAGCCACCGTACGCACAGTGCTTTCGCCAATGTGTTTTTGAACTTCTAAAATTAGCTTATCTGTTTCGTTTACAGAAATCTCTAATGCATCTAAAATTTCTGGCAATTTACCACCATTTAATTCAAAACTAACATCAACAACTGGACCAATTACTTGTGCTACTTTACCTGTAAGTACTGACATAATATATGAGGATTTAAAAAATTTTGGCAAATTTATAACTTAATATTGAAATTCATATAAGATATTGTTATAATTATTGAGTAATTATCAATTATTATTACAAATACATAGCGCTTCATGTGTAATTAAATAAAAAAACAGCTTTCTATCCATTCTCAACTTAATTATAAGTCCATATTTGAGAAATAAGTTTTAAATTATAAACTCTTTATCTTTCTATTTTTATTTATACAACTTTAGGCTGATAAAATATCTTTTTTATATTTGAATCTCAAAATAACAAGTAACCTTCATACAATCTAAATATGAATAACAAAGTGTGTAATTAATCAACTCTCGATTTTATACATTTAACCATTACGTATTACTTATAATTAAATTTATTACATGAAAACTGAAATTATTTCTAAACTAGAGGCGCTTTTATCTCAACCTAACATTTTAAGCCTTTCTCATAAATTTTTTTCTATTGAAAGGGAGTATAAAAGCTTTTGGACTAAAGAGTTTGAATTAGCAAAAGTAGATTATATTGAAAATGGCGGTAAGGCAAAAGAGTTTGAGTATGTAAAAAGCAAAGAAGATTTAGAAATTGTTAGTTTGATTAAAAAAGTTAAAAAAAGAAAAAAAGAAGAGGAGGCAAAATTAATTATAGAACAATCAAAAAACTTTGAAATAAAAAATGAAATTATTTTAAAAATTAATGATTTAAGTCAAGTAAGTACTTCCATAAGTGCGGCAGTAAAAAAAATTGTAGAACTACAAGCACTTTGGAAGGCTACAGGTAATGTGCCTAACACAAAACAACAAGAAATTCAAAATACCTATACTAAAGCTATTGATGCGTTTAATTACAAATTAAATTTATCAAAACAAATTAATTTACACGACCTTAAAAAAAATTATGAGCTTAAAAAAGAAGTTATTGAAAAATTTAAAAATTTAATTAAAAACGAAAACATTCAAGAAGTTAAAAATTTATTTAACATTTATAAAAAAGAGTGGGTTAGTTTAGGTTATGTATCTAACGAATATAGGGAGGAATTAAGCACCTCATATAAAGAAGTTATTGAGGCCATTAACCAAAAATTTAAATTACATCAAGAGGTTTTATTAAACGAACATGGCAATAATTTAAATTTAAAAAACGAACTCATTAAAAAAATTGAGTCTATAAATTGGAATTCAAAAAAGTTTAAGTTTATGCATGAATGGGTAAAAGCAGGCGATGCTGTTATTCACATCCAATCAAAATGGAAAACAATAGGTAAAGTTACCGCAGAAGAAAACGAAAAAGTTTGGGAAACATTTAAACAAAAGTGTAATACATTTTTTGATAATAAAAAATCGTATTTAAAAACTCATAAAGCAAAAAGCGCTGAAAATAAATCAGAAAAGCAAAACTTAATTGAAGCAGCAAAAGCAATAAACCAAAGTGCCGATTGGAATATCACAGAACAAAAAATATTTGACTTACAACAGAAGTGGAAAAAACTACCACACTTGGGTAAAGACGAAAACAGTTTAGTTGAAAGGTTTAAAGAGGCGTGTGATGTGTTTTTCAGTTCAAAAAATAAACACTTTGAACATGAGTATGCACAGCTTATTCCAAACATAAGTTTAAAAGAAAATATAATTAAAAAAGCAAATGAATTTGTTTTTACCAATCAAAAAAACACCGACCAATTATTTTTAGATGAAATTGTAGCCGAATGGTTGGCTATTGGAGCACTACCTCCTGCCAATTTAAAAAGCTTAAACACCGAATTTAATTCATGGATTTCATTAGCATTGGATAAACTTAAATTTAATGAAATAGAAAGAATTACATGTAAATTTAAAATTAAATTAAACCAGTTTTATCAAATGCCTAATACAGAGGCGTTATTAAAAAGCGAAGCAGATTATTTAAAAAAGAAATGTGAAGAAATAGACGTTAAAATTAAAAGTCAAGAAGCAAACCTTGGCTTTTTTAAACCAAATAAAAACGAAGTAAACCCATTAATGAAAGGCATACAAGATGCAATAACCCAAGATTTAAAAAATAAAACTGTTTATAACGAGCATAGAAAATTAATTATTGTGGAAATTAAAAAGTTACAAGCATTAAACGATTCAAAAGCACAATCCAAAATAGACATTCAGCAAAACACTTTATAATTCAATAGTATGGGACGTATATTTGAAACTCGAAAAGCTACAATGTTTAAACGCTATGCCAAAATGGCAAAGCAGTTTACGAAAATTGGAAGAGAAATAGCCATGGCTATAAAACAAGGTGGCCCATCACCAGATACCAATCCAAAACTACGAATTTGTATTGCAAATGCTAAAGCAGTAAATATGCCTAAAGTTAATGTAGATGGAGCCATAAAACGAGCGTCTGAAAAAGATACTGGAAATTTTGATGAAATTATCTATGAAGGTTACGGTCCATTTGGAATACCAGTACTAATAGAATGTGCCACTGACAACTCTACCCGCACTGTAGCAAATTTAAGACTGTATTTTAACAGAGCTAACGGCGCCTTAGGAACTAATGGGTCGGTTAGTTTTAATTTTGAACGTAAAGGAATTTTTAAAATTGATATACATGGTCAAAATACAGAAGAACTAGAAATGCAACTCATTGATTACAACGCTGAAGAAGTAACATGGGAGCATGAAACCTATGAAGGGATTGTTCAAGTAGCATTTACTGATATTGGACTAATGCAAAATGGCTTGGATGCTTTAAAAGTAACAGTTAAAGAGTCATCAAAAATTTTTATACCATTAACTACAAAAGAAATAAACGAAGAAGAAGCAATAGAATTTAAAAAAATGATAGATAAAATGGAAGATGATGATGATATAATGGCTGTTTACCATAATATTGCCTAAATTTTAACTATCCTTTATTGTGTTATAAATAGGTATGGAAAAAAAATGGTTATATCATTCAATAAACCATACTGAAGTTGCGCAACTTCAACAAGAATTAAATACCTCTAAAATTATTGCCAGCTTATTGGTATTAAGACGTATAAACACCTATAATTTAGCAAAAGATTTTTTTAGACCTTCACTAAACATGCTGCATCATCCATTTTTAATGAAAGATATGGATAAGGCGGTAACACGAATTAAACAAGCCATTGATGCCAATGAAAAAGTATTAGTATTTGGAGATTATGATGTAGATGGAACAACCGCTGTAGCATTAGTATTTGATTTTTTAAAAAATTATACTCATCATATTAATTATTATATACCAGACAGGCATATTGAAGGTTATGGCATTTCAACCCAAAGTATTGATTTTGCTTATGAAAATAACTTTACCTTAATTATTGCATTAGATTGTGGCATTAGATCGGTAGATAAAATTTTATATGCCAAAAATAAACATATTGATTATATCATATGCGATCATCATTTACCTAGCGAAACAGTTCCTAACGCCTATGCCATTTTAAATCCAAAGCAAACAAACTGCAGTTACCCGTTTAAAGAATTGAGTGGTTGTGGTATAGGTTTTAAATTAATCCAAGCAATAGCCCTGTATTTAAACATACAAAACGAAGTAGTTTATAACTATTTAGATTTAGTAGCCACAAGTATTGCTGCAGATATAGTTCCTATAGTTAACGAAAATAGAGTATTGGCTTACTTTGGGTTAATACAATTAAATACTAACCCTAGGTCTGGCTTAAAAGCCATATTATCAAATCAAAAACAAAAAAAAATTGATATACACACCTTAGTATTTACTGTAGCACCTCGTATTAATGCCGCCGGCAGGATATATCAAGGTAATAAAGCGGTAGAATTACTACTTAGTGAAACCACAAACTCTAAAGAGTTTTCTGACGCTTTAAATGTAATAAATATAGAACGAAGAGATATTGATTTAACAATTACTCAAGAAGCTATTGAAATGATTGAAAACGATTCTGAAATTACCAACAAAAAAGCAATAGTGTTATATAACCCATCTTGGCATAAGGGTGTAGTAGGAATTGTAGCCTCTCGTATTGTAGAAAAATATTATAAACCAACTATCATTTTAACCTTATCAAATAATATTATAACAGGCTCGGCTCGAAGCGTAAAAGATTATAATGTGTATGAAGCTATTGATAATTGCAGCCAGTGGCTTACTCAGTATGGCGGGCACATGTATGCTGCTGGATTAAGTTTGGTTGAGTCTGATTTTTTAAATTTTAAAACTGATTTTGAACAAGAAGTTTTCAAAACTATTTCTGAAGACCAACTAAGGTTAAAAGTGGATATTGATTTAGAAATTTCTTTTAACGACATTAACTCAAAATTAATTAATACGCTTCAGCAATTTGCTCCATTTGGCCCACAAAACATGTCACCAATATTTGTATCTAAAAAAGTAAAGTTTTTAAACGAAGTAAATTACATTCAAGATAAACATATTAAACTAACGATTTGTCAATGTAGTACCGAGCATATTACTTTTTTAGCTATAGGATTTTCATTAGCCTCAAGTTTTAAATTAATTGAGCAAGAAGCATTTTTTGATATTGCATATAAAATAGAAGAACAATACTATAATAATCACACTTACATACAGCTTAATTTAGTTGATATAAAAGCACATTTAGCTCATTAAAAATATATCTTAAACTTAAAAACCTTTTTTTAATTTTTACCAAATTCAATAATAGCAAGGTTTTTAATAGTCTCCCTTTCAATTTCAAAACGTAAGGCTGTTTTAATTTTATGTATGCCATAATTGCCACAAGCTCCAGGGTTTAAGTGTAGTACTTCGTATGGATTATTATAAAACACTTTTAAAATATGTGAATGCCCGCAAATAAATATTTTTGGTTTTTCTGTTTTTAAAAGCTGTTGGGTATGAAGGTTGTATTGGTTTGGATGGCCACAATCATGAGTAATACATATTTTTACTTGCTCACAAGTAAAAATTAAATCAGGCTTTAAACGCTGTCTAATACTTTGATTATCAATATTGCCATATACAGCGTGTAAGGGTTTAAGCTTTATAATTTCATCTAAAACGCTTTCAGCCCCAACATCTCCTGCGTGCCACACTTCGTCAGATTCTAATATATGCTTAATTAGGTTTTCATCTAAAAAGCTGTGGGTATCCGAAATGAGTAGTATTTTTTTCATTTAATCAATATTTCAGATTAATTGATACCTCTTTGTTTTTTAATATTTTCGTAAGCTTCTTGAATTTTTTGAAATTTTTCCTTAGCCCCATGCTGATATGATTCGCCCATTTGCGCCACTTTATCTGGATGGTAGCGAATAGCCATCTGTCTGTATGCTTTTTTAATGTCTGTTTCAGTTGCAGCAGGTGTGATGCCAAGAATAACATAGTCGGAATCAACAGATCTATAAAACATATTTTTTAAAGTATCGAAATCAGTATTTTGAATATTTAATAAAATTGAAATTTGTTTTAAAACGTGTAACTCCGATTCAGCCACCTGGCCATCAGCATTAGCTATTCCAAATAAATAATGCATCAACTGAATACGAATATCAATAGTCGTTTTATGATTTATGTCATAACAAATTTCTTCTAAAGGAATATTACCACTTTCTATAAAATGTTTAAGTGTTTGTAAATGGTGGCCTAAAAACTGAGGGCCAAATTGTTTGATATAAAACGATTTTACAAATTCAAGTTCAGATTTCAAATGCCTATCATCGGCTCTCATAACAGCAGCAGATAAGGCCATGAGCATCGTTGCAAAATCTCCTGTAGATGAACGTTGGGTGTAAAAATCAAAAAGTGGGTTAGAGGTATTACTTGATTTTTTATCAGAATCGTTAGCTGTTAAATTATCAATATAAGACCCTATAAAAAATCCAACAATAGCACCCAAAATACTACGCTTTAGTAAAAAAAATAGTAAAACAGCAAAAATGTATTTAAACATAAAATTCTTTTTTGTTAGTTTGATGTCATTGCGGCGCTAAGTTGCAAATACATATCATTAAATCGTTCTCGAACTTTATTTATAAACGGTTCATCTATTGCTTTAACAAACATTTCAAGTGAAGGATATTGCTTCACATCAAATTTAAATATCTGTTCCATTAATCCCGCTTCAAATTTTAAAACATACTTGTCATTCATAATAAATATGTTTATTAAAATTGATTTATGCGGGATGCTGTGTATAATTCTCATATTAGTTTTTTAGGGGCACAAACATAATTGCTTTTACTTATTAAAGGCTATAAAACATATTTTTTTAACAATTTAATTGTTGTTTTTTATTCTTGTTCAATTCAAAACACACATATTTTATTGTAAATCCTTGCTTAAAAAATAAGGTTTCATAATAGGTTTTTATGCTGGTTAATTCTTCTTTGTTTGTTGGATTATGTTGATATAAATCGTTTGTGTTAGAATGAATTTTGCATTCTAATTCCTTCAAAACCTCAAGGGTATAATTATAAAATGAAAGATTATCTGTTTTTAAATGTATAAGTCCATTTGGAATTAAAATGCATTGATATTTATTTAAAAATATAGGATTGGTTAATCTTTTGCGTGTTCGAGGTTTTTCAACATTAGGGTCTGGAAATGTAATCCAAATTTCTGATACTTCATTTTCGTCAAAACAATGGGTTATACAATCTATCGTGGTTCGTATAAAAGCTACATTGGTTAAATTACGCTGTATAGCTTGATTAGCACCTGTCCAAAGCCTATTACCCTTCATGTCAACTCCAATATAATTGATATTCTTATATTGTTGTGCTAATCCTATTGTGTATTCTCCTTGCCCGCAACCAAGTTCAATTACTATAGGATTATTATTTTTAAAATAGTTTTGCTTCCATTTCCCTTTTAATGCAAAACTGTTTTGAGCATTAAAACAAGTATATTGAAAACAATTTTCAAACGTATTTATATCATCAAATTTTTGCTTTTTACTTGGCATTTGAAACAGGTGTCAGATTATTTTTATAAATCAAAGAAGCAACAATACAACCTATTGAGTTAGCAATAAAATCAGCCCAATCGGAACTTCTTTGTTTAAATATTTTGTATTGCATTGCTTCTAATATTCCACCAAATATGATGCCTAATATTAATATTATAAAAGTGTAAACAGTTTTAAATTGGTTATAATAAAATAAAACTTCTAACCATAATATAACAAATACAAAAAATATAAAAGCATGTACCAATTTATCTATGCTTAATAAATCTAACCATGTAAAACTAGGTATTAAATTTCCAGGAAAACTACATAGTAATATAATAACAAAAACCCATGCATTGGCTGCAAGTAGAGGATGTTTAGCTACAAAAGAAATAAATTGTAAGTTCAAATATTTAGGCCCCAATTAGTGCTTTGTATTCATCGCAAGAGAGTAAGTTTGAAAATTCAGCTTCATTAGAAGTTGAGATTTTTATGAGCCATCCATCGTTGTATGAATCGTTATTGATTAATTCTGGGTTAGAATCTAATTTAGGATTTACTTCTAACACTTTACCAGAAACTGGCATAAATAAATCTGATACAGTTTTTACCGCTTCAATAGTTCCAAAAATATCATTCATTTTTACTTCCGAATTGAGCGAGTTGATATCTAAATAAACGATATCTCCGAGTTCTTTTTGTGCAAAGTCGGTAATTCCTATTGTGGCTTGATTACCATCAATCCTTATCCATTCGTGTTCTTTTGTGTATTTTAGTTCGGTAGGAAAATTCATAGTTTGTTTTTTTTATGTGAGTTGATTATTTGTTTTCTGTATATTTTTTAAAACTGTTTAAAATTGCTTGCCATCCTTGCTCTTGAACAACTGGAAAATTTTCATGTTCAATATCAAAGGTACTGGTAACTTTAGTAGTATTATTGTTAAAGTGAAATTGAATGCAACACGTTCTATTATCTTCCATTATATAAGTAATGCGTTTATCTGTTTCAATTTCAGTATATGTACCAATAAAATCAAAACCAAAAGAGCCATCTTTAGCCGCCATGGTATATAAAAATTTACCCCCTACTTTTAAATCATTTTGTGCTTTTGGGCAATGCCAATCTAGAGATGCTTGGTTCCACTTCATAATAGCTTCAGGATTAGTGAAGCAATTCCATACCACTTCTAAAGGTTTATTAATTGTAGCACTTATGGTAACTGTCAAATTTTCTGCAATTTGTTTTATAACTTCAAATGCTTTAGGGTAATGGTCATTTAAATACTTTTCAAACGCATCGTTTGGCGCTTCTAAATTAGTTGATAAAGTTACGTTGGTTTTATTTACAATTATTTTGTAAGTTTCATACATATCTTGCCATTCTTCTGTTTCTGGGCCTTCAGATACTTCTTTAAAGTTTCTAATTAAACCAGTGTATTTAAATGTGATTGATTCATTTTCTTTATATGTATCAATTATTCCAAATATGCCACCTCCATCAGGGCTTAAAAATTGAATTTTGTTTCCTAAACTAAAATCGCCAACATAGTAAGATCCTTCTTTAAATATTTTAGTCCAACTTCTATAATGTATATCATTCCACAAAGCGTACCATACTTCTGCAGCTGAGGCATTAATATCAATTTTAAATTCTATTAATTTATTGGCCATAATTAAATTGTTATTAAAGGTGGGTTCTAAAAATTAGTTTTTAGAGGTTTGAATAAAAATCGTAGAACCCATTAAAACGATTTTTATAATCTGTACCCTCAAAAGTACAATATTTTTCCTTTACAACATCATAATCTATCTATCTATCAGTGTATTTAATATCTAATCTTATGGTTTGTTCGTACCTAAATAAGTTGTAAGTTAGGTTGATAAGTCCTATTATTCCAGTGGCTCTTACTATCCCTATTGATTTTATGAATAAGCCATTCATGC
>JAVKLI010000008.1:0-1558 GCA_031539425.1 Bacteroidia bacterium | reverse complement strand
GAATTAAATATTATATTTGTATCTAAACAATCAAATTATGAAAAAAGAAATTCATCCAACTAATTATAGATTATGTGTATTTAAAGACATGTCTAACGGTTTTACCTTTCTTACAAAATCTTGTGCTGACACTAAAGACACTATTAAACACGAAGATGGCAATGAGTATCCGTTAGTTAAATTAGATATTTCAATGACTTCTCATCCATTTTATACTGGTAAGCAAATGTTAGTTGATACTGCTGGAAGAATTGATAAATTTAAATCAAGGTACGCCGCAAAAAAATAACCAAAAGTTAATGGAATTTTACCATTAATTTTAATTAAATAATAATTAAGCATGGAATTTCTAAAGAATATTATTTTAAAAAAACATCAAATAAAATCTGTTTTATTTGCTCTTTTGATTTTAAATCAAACCAGTGCATATTCACAAAGTAATGTTGTAAGCGCTGGAGGCTCTTTAAGTGGGGCTGGTGGTAGCGCAAGTTTCTCTATAGGGCAATTAGTGTTTAATAGATATACTTCTGTATCTCACTATGTTATTGAAGGTTTACAACAACCTTTCGAAATTCAAACAGTAGCTATTTATGACCAGGGCCCTTCAGAAAATTTTGATTTATCGGCATTTCCAAATCCAACTACTGATTATTTAACATTAAAAGTTACAAACGGAAAATTTGAAGATTGTACGTACAGTATTATCGATGTACTTGGAAATGTTGTTTTGTCAAATAAATTAAGCGGTAAGGAACATCAAATTGATTTAACTTTATTGCCTACTGCTTCTTATTTTGTAACAGTGTACGATAAATCGAAAAAAATAAAAACCTT
Source organism: Bacteroidia bacterium (assembly GCA_031539425.1). Classification (GTDB taxonomy): domain Bacteria; phylum Bacteroidota; class Bacteroidia; order B-17B0; family Aurantibacillaceae; genus UBA4416. The sequence continues at coordinate 724 of JAVKLI010000008.1, read as the reverse complement.
CAAAATCATTAAAAACTAATTTAGCATTATAGCACTCATAATTTCAAAACCTTTTTTAAAATTTATTTATGAAAACATTTAAATTAATAATATTAACAGTTGTATTTACAACGTTACAACAATTATCATTTTCTCAACAACCACCAGAAAAAATGTCCTATCAATCTGTAGTTCGAAAGAATGATGGCTCGTTAATGATTAATCAAGCTGTAGCAGTAAGAATTACAATATTGCAAGGAGGGTCTAACGGGATCGTAGTATATTCTGAAACTCAATCTACCACAACTAACATGAATGGAATGTTAACAATCATTATAGGAAATGGTACAGCTGTTAGTGGTGCTATTAATACTATATCTTGGGGTACAGCTGATTATTTTATTAAAACAGATATTGATCCTAACAATGGTGCAAATTATACTATTTCTGGTACTTCTCAGTTATTAAGTGTGCCTTATGCGTTATTTGCCAAAAATGGAGGCACTGCTGGGCCTGCTGGGCCAAATGGGAAAACCATACTAAATGGAGTTACAGTACCTACGCCAGGAACAGGTGCAGATGGTGATTTTTATTTAAATACCACTACAAGTATTTTTTATGGTCCAAAATCTGGTGGAGTATGGACAACTGCTGCCACTAAAACAATTAACATACAAGGAACCGCAGTATCTGTTTCATTAGCAACCACTACCAGTACTGGCGTTATACAATTAGCAGGAGATTT
>JAVKLI010000073.1:0-6285 GCA_031539425.1 Bacteroidia bacterium | reverse complement strand
TCAATCAAACTAAATTAGACTTATTTGATACATAGGGGGGCTTCGCTTTCAGAAATTTAAATACTATTCAATAAAATCAACTTTCTTAAAGAGATAAAGTGCTAATTCGTATTTTTATCGGACAACAATGATTTTAAATATGATATTAAATACAAAACAGTTAAAATTAACTATTTGTGTGTTTTTAGTTTCCAATTCTGTATTAGCTCAAATTAAGCCAACAGTAGCTAGTTTAACCACTGTCACTCAAAAAAATGAAGTTACTGTTTTTAAACCAAAAACTGTTACCATTATGAGTGCCCTATTACCAGGACTAGGCCAACTGTGTAATAAAAAATATTGGAAGGCGCCCATTGTTTTTGGGGGGCTTGCAGGTATTGGCTATTGGGCTATTTTAAGCCATAATCAATATAGTTACTATAGCAATAATTTAACTGCCCTTTATGATAATGACGCAACTACTATTAATAACAGTGGTTTAACAAGTACTCAATTAATAACACAAAAAAATTACTACGCTAAGGATAGAGATTTGGCTATTTTGTTAGGATCAGTATTTTATATTTTAAATATTATTGATGCCAATGTAGATGCACATTTCTTAATGTATGAAAAAAGTAACGAAAACATAGTCTTACGTATTGAGCCTACAAGTCTTATCAATATTAACAGTCAAGCCAATTTAGGTTTTAAGCTTTCGCTACATTTTTAATTTTACGCTATAATCTATAGCATTTATAAGCTCGCTACAATTTATAGCAAGAGGTATAAAATTTACCTAATAATATTGCTGTTAATTTAAAACACAAAATTATGTTGGTAAAAGTATTTGGAAGTGCCGTGTATGAAATTCATGCAAACACAGTAACAGTAGAAGTAAACGTATCTCAAGGAATTAATTTTTATTTGGTAGGGCTGCCAGATAATGCGGTAAAAGAAAGTCAGCAGCGCATAAGCGCCGCATTAAAAAATATAGGTTACAAAGTGCCAGGCAAACAAATTACTATCAATTTGGCCCCGGCTAATATGAGAAAAGAGGGGTCGGCCTATGATTTACCTATAGCCATAGGTATTTTAGCCGCATCTGAACAAATTAAGGCAGAACATGTGCACAAGTATGTTATAATGGGTGAATTGGCTTTAGATGGTGAATTAAGGCCAATTAAAGGCGCATTGTCTATTGCTATAAACGCTAAAAAAGAAGGCTTTAAAGGTATTATTTTACCTACTATTAATGCTCGAGAAGCAGCTGTAGTAGAAGGTTTGGAAGTATATGGTATAAACAATATTACAGAGGCTATAGAATTTTTAAATCAAGATGTTAAACCAACCCCAACGGTATTAGACATTGAAGCTGAATTTAACTCTAAATTACATCAATTTGATTTTGACTTTGCAGATGTAAAAGGCCAAGAAAATATTAAACGCGCATTAGAAATTTCGGCTGCTGGTGGGCACAATGTTATACTAATAGGCCCCCCAGGCTCTGGCAAAACAATGCTTAGTAAACGCATCCCTTCTATTTTACCACCACTTAATTTATCCGAAGCCATCGAAACCACCAAGGTTCACAGTGTGGCTGGTAAAACAACGCAGCTTGGCGGGTTAGTTACCAATAGGCCATTTAGAAGCCCACATCATACTATTAGCGATGTAGCCTTAGTAGGTGGAGGGATGAACGCACAACCAGGAGAAATATCTTTAGCGCATAATGGGGTGTTATTTTTAGATGAATTACCAGAGTTTAAACGTTCTGTGTTGGAGGTGATGCGTCAGCCGTTAGAAGAGCGGAAGGTAACTATATCTAGAGCCAAGTATAGCTCCGAATATCCTGCTAATTTTATGCTAGTAGCCAGTATGAACCCTTGCCCTTGCGGTTTTTTTAACCACCCCGAAAAAGACTGTGTGTGTGTGCCAGGTAGCGTTTCTAAATATTTAAATAAAATATCGGGTCCTTTACTTGATAGAATTGACTTGCATATTGAAGTAACACCAGTACCTTTTAAAGATATGGTAAAAGAATACAAATCAGAATCAAGCAACGATATACGTGAAAGAGTAATAAACGCAAGAAGGATCCAATACGCCCGCTTTAATACACAAGAAGGCATTCATACCAACTCCCAAATGCGCAGTAAAGACGTTGAAACCTATTGCCAATTAGATGACGTAAGCAAAACATTATTAAAAAATGCTATGGAAAAATTAGGTCTCTCGGCACGTGCCTATGATAGAATTATAAAAGTATCTAGAACCATTGCCGATTTAGAAAACGCATCTAACATACAAACCCATCATATAGCCGAAGCAATACAATACAGAAGCTTAGACAGATCGGGCTGGGCGGCTTAAGTAGTGAGTTTTTTTTAGCGTATTTATAGATACCCTGATTTTATAATAAAACTGGGGCCTATCGCTTGCAATTTTATAAAGGTGTATCTAAAAACTGTGTCTACTATTTGGGTAACATATTTATTAACAGGGTTAAAAAAATATGGAAGTTTGTAAATAATAATAAAATAAGGGTGTAACGCTAATATAATTGTAAAAAAATAAAAAATAATCAATTTTTATATATTGCTCAAAATGGGTTTTTAAAGAGCAACATCAAATACAAATCAATAAAACTATTTTGATTTACAAGAATTTATGTATGTTATTTCAAAATAGAATCAATACATTTTAAATTTATTCAGTTGATTTTTTAAAGTTTTATTAACATCAATTCAAATAAACCTATTTTTTTTGCATTTTTGAAAATAGTTTCAGAAACCATTTTTTTCATGCAATCAAAATATCAACCCAAACAAAAAGCCACCTTACTATTAGATGATGGTACTTTTTATTACGGTTATGCAGCCGGCAATATAGGTACTGCAACTGGCGAAATTTGTTTTAATACCGCCATGACGGGTTATCAAGAAACCTTTACCGACCCCTCTTATTTTGGACAAATAATCGTAATGAATACCTGCCATATTGGTAATTATGGGGTAGACGAAGAGGAATATGAAAGTAAAGGTGTAAAAATAGCTGGATTGATTTGTAAAAAAATGAATACTGGCTTTTCTCGCAAACGCGCCAAGCATTCATTAGTAGATTATTTAAACCAAAACAAAGTTATTTCAGTTAGTGATTTTGATACACGTGCCGTCGTTCGTCATATTCGACACAAAGGAACCATGAACTGTATCATTTCATCAGAAAATAAATCAATAGACCAATTAAAAACAGAACTTGCAAAAGTGCCTAGTATGAAGGGATTAGAGCTGTCATCTAAAGTGGCTATACAATCAGTTCAACAATTTGGAGATATTAACGCACCCTACAAAGTAGGTTTAATAGACTTTGGCGCTAAAGAAAATATGATACGTTGCCTTTTAGAAAGACAATGCCAGGTTACACTGATACCAATGACTTCATCGATAGATGCTATTTTAAAATTAAATCTTGATGGCTTTTTGCTAAGCAATGGACCAGGAGACCCAAGTGCGATGATACAACAAATAAAGCTTGTTAAGGATATTGTAAACTTAAGTAAGCCCGTATTTGGCATTTGCTTAGGGCATCAATTATTGGCCGAATCTCAAGGTGTAGCCACATTTAAAATGCATAATGGGCATAGAGGTATTAACCATCCAGTAAAAAACATAACCACCAATAAAAGTGAAATAACATCTCAAAACCATGGCTTTGCTGTAGACAAAAAAGCAGTTGACGATTCTAATCTTTTAGAAATTACACATCTTAACCTAAACGATCAAACAGTGGAAGGTTTTAAATTAAAAAACAAACCTGTATTTTCTGTTCAATACCATCCCGAATCTTGTCCAGGGCCTCTTGATGCACGCTACCTATTTGATGACTTTGTGGAAAATATTAAAAAATCAAAACAATAAAATATTAAAAAAGCTGATATGGCAGATACACAACAATTACAAACTATTTCTACACAAGTACGAAGAGATATTATACGCATGGTACATGCTGTAAATTCTGGTCATCCTGGCGGTTCGTTAGGCTGTGTAGAATTTTTAGTGGCTTTGTATTTTAAAATTATGAAGCATCAACCAAAACCATTTGTGATGAATGGCACTAACGAAGATGTGTTTTTTTTAAGTAACGGTCATATTTCACCAGTATTTTATAGTGTTTTGGCTAGAGTTGGTTATTTTGAAGTAGCTGAATTAAAAACATTTAGAAAGCTAAACTCACGTTTACAAGGACATCCAACTACCCATGAACATTTGCCAGGTGTACGTATTGCCAGCGGATCATTAGGCCAAGGTATGAGTGTGGCCATAGGCACTGCATTAGCTAAAAAACTAAATAATGATACTCAAATAGTATATAGCCTACACGGAGATGGCGAGTTGCAAGAAGGACAAATATGGGAAGCAGCCATGTTTGCAGCAGCCAAAAAGGTAGATAACTATATTGCTACTATAGATTATAATGGCCGACAAATTGATGGTGATGTAGATGATGTTTTAACATTAGGAAACTTACATGATAAATTTAAAGCCTTTGGATGGACGGTACTTGATATTAAAAACGGCAATAACATTGAAGAGGTAATTGAAGGGTTAAACCAAGCCAAACAACACACAGGTAAAGGTAAGCCAGTAATAGTTATCATGAAAACAGAAATGGGTTCAGGTGTAGATTTCATGATGGGTACACACAAATGGCATGGATCAGCGCCAAATGATAGTCAATTAGAAGCAGCATTAAACCAATTACCTCAAACTGTTGGCGATTATTAATAGTTGAAAACACTTTTTTATACAATTTTAATTTGTGTTATATGCCTTATTAATTATCCATTAATAAGCCAAACTACTAACCGCATATTATTCATATTTGATGATTCCTACAGCATGTATGCGCCATGGAATTCTAACACAAAAATTTCAGTTGCTAAAAAATATTTGTGCGAATTTTTAGATAGCATCAAACCCATGCCCAATTTAGAAGTAGCATTACGATGTTATGGACATACCACATTTATTAGGCCAAATAGAAATTGTAAAGATTCGCAGTTAGAAGTGCCCTTTGATAAATTTTTTAATAATGTAGCTAAAATTAAAGATAGAATAATGGCACTTGAGCCAATGGGGACCACCCCTATCGCTTACTCTTTAGGCGAAAGCCGCAAAGATTTTACACCTTGTCACAATTGCCGTAACATTATTATTTTAATTACGGATGGTTTAGAAGAGTGCGATGGTAACCCTTGTGAAGTATCTGCTAAATTACAACAATTAGGTATTACGCTTAGGCCTTTTATTATTGGAGTAGGGCTTAATGCTAATTTTACAGATGCGTTTTCATGCATAGGGAAATTTTATGACGTGAGTAATGAAGCTAATTTTAAAGACGTGCTAAACCTCATATTAACCGAAGCCTTATCTCAAACCACTGCAGAAGTAGATTTACTAGATATAAATAAAAAGCCTTCAGAAACCGATGTAAACATGACATTTTTTAACAGCACTTCAAAAGCCGTGGTGTACAATTATTTACACACTTTAAATCATCTAGGCAACCCAGATACCTTATTTTTAAACCCTAACAATGAGTATGATTTATTGATTCATACCACCCCACCAGTAGAATTAAAAAATATTACATTAACTACAGGTATACACAATAAAATAAAAGTAAATACACCACAAGGATTTTTAAAAGTAGAACTTGACACCAAAGCTAATTTTAATACATCTGTAGTAATTAGTAAAATCAATACGTTTGAAACTATTAACACCCAAAATTTAGGTAAAACCGAAAAGTATCTAACCGGATTTTACGACCTAGAAATACTCACCTTACCTCGAATTAAACTATCAAAAGTAGAAATTGTACAAAGCTCTTTAAATACAATTAAAATACCCGCACCAGGTTATGTATACATAGCAAAGGGCAGCATTGGCTTTGGAAGTATTTATTTAGATACGGGCAAATCAGTAACATGGGTATGCAACTTAGAAAATAAATTTGAAAATGAATTTTTATGCTTACAACCAGGTAAGTATAAATTAGTGTATAGATATGCTAATTCTAAACAAACCACACAAACTATTGAACGTAATTTTAATGTACAATCTAACCAAACTATTAATGTGAGACTGATTTAATGATTTTCTTTGGCGGATTCAAGTTATAAATGCAACTTTTCGTCCTTTGTTTTTAATTGTTTGTAAATATACTTCTTTAGGGGTTAAATATCCAAATCTTTTTCGTGGCCTGTTGTTTAATTTAGCTTCTACTACTTGTATTTGCTCT
>JAVKLI010000072.1:0-23097 GCA_031539425.1 Bacteroidia bacterium | reverse complement strand
TTTATATGCCTGTTAATTTTATTATAGTTAGTGTTATAAACCACTTTTAGTATATAAAAATTATAAATTTAAAAGCCACAAAAATTACAGCACATGGGCTTACATTTCAATTTTATATTACATTTGTAATCAAAATTTTAATCCCTCAATTTAGGCGAGGTAGCTCAGTTGGTTAGAGCATCGGATTCATAACCCGAAGGTCAGGAGTTCAAATCTCCTTCTCGCTACATAAATCTTTTTTAGTATGACATTTGCCAAACGTTTTCGTTTATACTTAATAGGCTTTGTTCCAGGTTGTATTATTTTGTATTTTATTATTGGGCAAAAATCTTGCACAGGACCTAACGCTTTAAAAATGCAAGAGCTTCAATTTCAAAAATGTGTGTTTACTCAAAAAGCTCAATGTCAGTTAAAGCAACTGCATATACCAGATTCGTTATTAATTAAAAGTTTAAAAATATTTGAGGTAGATTATTCAAAAAGTAGCGTACACAAAAAACCCTTTGGTGTGTATTATTTAAAACCAAAAAATTTAAAAGTTTTATTTGATTTAGTGATTGAAGATAGAGATAGTCTAAGTATTGTTACCACTATAATTTGTAATCATAAGCAACAGCAGTTATTACACTGTAATTCTATTACCAATTAATGTTTGTATTGGCTCAATACCTGTATTATTTTTTTCGCTCGCTTGTTAGTAGGGGTGTTTCCTGTACTATCAAACTTCTTTATTATGAATGGAAGTATGAAAAGCAAATTAAAATTAACACAACACAAATTAAAAATTTAAATACTTTAACTTTATGTGTTGATAATCATCATAGCTTTAATCATTATCAGGCCGCTAGCTACTATATTTTATTTAAAGTGTTACATAGTTTACCCAAGCATTGTAAAACTTTACCCTTTATAGATTATGGCTGCGGGAAAGGAAGAGCTTTGTTTGTAGCAGAACAGTGTGGTTTTACAAAATTAATAGGAATTGATATTGCTAAAGAGCTTATAGAACAAGCGCAAGAAAATGTAAAACACTATGTTTGTAAAAATAAAAATACCAATTTTTTATTTCATTTAGAAGACGCTACAACATATGATATACCAACCCAAACAGCTGTATTTTATTTTTTTAACCCATTTAATCAAGAAGTGTTATTAAAAGTTATTCAAAATATCTATCAAAGCATTTTAATTAATAATCGAAAAATATATTGTGTTTATATCAATCCACAACACGCACAATTGTTTATTAATAAAGGTTTTACAATCTATCAATCATTATACTCAAAAGGTTATTGCGAAGCTATTATTTTTGAGAACTAGCAAATGCTTTAAATGCTTAGCTCTTTACCTAAATAAAAATCGAGCACTTTTAGTTTAAATAAATAATCGTATTTAGATTGACTATAGTTTATTTCGGCTGCTTGTAGTTTGGTTTTATTAGAGTTAAATTCAAAAATATTTATAGAGCCGGCATCTAGTTTTTCTTTTGCAAATTCAAATGCTTTTAATGATGTGTTTAAAGCTACTTTAGTTGCTTTACATTTTTTATAGGCTGCTTGCGCATTGTTGTAAGCTTGAACTATGATTTTATATAAATTTTGCTCTGTAATTTCTTTGTCTAGTTCAGCATTTTTTAAGTTTAATTTGGCATTTTTAATTCCATAATAATTTTGTAAGCCATTAAAAATAGGCACTCGTAGTACAAGCCCCATTACGCTAGACATATTTGAAGATACTTGATCAGAAAATAATTTGGTTTTACCTGTATTGATGTCAATATTCATTCCAGAAGTGCCCGTTGCCAAGTTTCCTGACAAACTAAGCTGCGGCAGTATTTTGCCAACATTGGCATGTAAATTAAATTGTTGAGCTGAAATGGTCAACTTTGCGCTTTTAATACTTGGTTGTGTTTCGAGTGCTTTATAATATATGGTAGTAAATTCTGGTATAGGAGATTCCAGCAAACTATTAATATCTGCGGGAGGTTCAACTTCTAGTGGTTCATTAGCCTTAATGTTAATTAGTTGTTTTAAGTTTAATATAGCTAATTGGTAATTATTATAATTATTTACAATTAATGAAGTATCATTAGCTAATTGCGCTTTTATTTCAAACAAACTACCAATTGATAAAACGCCAAAACTGATTAATTGTTCTATTCTAACTAACTGCTCTTCGCTTAATTTATAGGTAGATTGAGCCAATTCGAGTTGATCTTTAGAAAAGAGCACATTTAAATAGTTGGTTGCCACGTTTAAGGATAAATCGTTTAATTGTTGCATGTAATTTTCGTTAGCGGCTAAATATTGGTATTTATTGGATTTTATCGAATTAAGCTGACTGAGGCCAGAAAACAAAATTAAGTCGCTTGATAAATTAAAGTTTTGATTTAACACCGTGTTACCAACATATTTGTTGGTAAATCTATCGAGGGTTTGCCCATGATTATATGCGTGGCTGCCGTTAAAATTTAAAGAGGGTAAAATGCTAATTTCGCTTTGTTTATAAGCATTATAGGTTTGAGATTTTATGTTTTTGGTTTTTTTTAATAATAAATTATTTGAAATAGCTAAATCGATACAAGCTTTTAAATTTAAAATACTACCACTTTGACCCAGTAATAAACAGCTAGTTAAAATTAAAAAAATAAAATAAAACAGTTTCATTGATTAAAATTTTTTATTAGGATGAAAGGGTTTATTTGGTTTAACAACTTCGGTTAACAATTTAGTAAGGGTATCTGGTTTGGCTAATAAATTAAGGGTTTGAGCAATTTCTGGATCATATTTAATTTTTACAGCCATGCGACCCTTTTGAAATTCAAAACGCGACACCACCTCCTCTTCTAGTTCCTCCATTATTTCATTTTTATAGGTTTCTAAATCTTTTGTTTTAAGTTCAATAATCTTTTTTTCTAAGGCGTTCATTTCTTGTAACAATGCTTCAGTTTCATTTTCAGTTTCATTTTTCAAATTTCTTTTAAATTCTTTTAATAAATCTTCGTTATAACTTGTGTAGTTTAGTTTTTTATTTTTTATATAGCTGCAAAAGGAATTATACATCTCAGTAGTTACTTGAAATGTTTTTAAATTGATTTGGAGTTTTGGGTTTTGAAATACATAGTCGTTTACAAAATTAAATATGATGTAATTATTTATCAAAGTGCCCAAAATTTTACTCATTTTGTTTTCTTTGGTTTGTATATCGGGCAATATACCTGCGCCATTATACACGATGCGACCATGTTTGGTTTTATAAGCAGAAATTAATGAATCTGGAATTTTGTCTACCCTTCCATCTGCATTTTTATTGGTATAATCAAGAGCTTGTATACATCTACCGCTAGGTGTATAGTATTTTGCAACTGTTACTTTTAAAGAGGCATTATAACCAATTTTTTTAATGTCTTGCACCAACCCTTTTCCATAAGTTCGTTTACCTATAATTACAGCTCTATCTAAGTCTTGAAGGGCACCTACTACAATTTCTGAAGCTGAAGCTGAGTATTTGTTAACTAACACTGTTAAAGGTATGCTAGCATCAATGGGTGCTGAAATAGAAAAATAGGGTTTTTCATTGGTTTTAGATTTTCCTTTTGTAGAAACAATCTCTTGGTTTTTTTCTATAAATAAATTCACCAATTTAACAGCTTCTTTTAATAATCCGCCGGTATTACCTCTTAAGTCAAGTATAACTGATTTACACCCTTCAGTTTTTAAATTTAAAAGTGCTGATTTCACCTCCTCAGTACATCCTTCATTAAATTGAGTTAGTTTTATATAAGCGGTTTGATTAGCTAACATGCTAAAATATGGTACACTTTTAAATTTTATTTCTTCGCGTTTAAATGTTAATTCAATTGGTGAATTGCTTCCGTAGCGCATTATTTTCATGCTAATTTTAGAACCAGCTTGTCCTTTTAATAATCCAGATATATCATCTGTTTTTTTTCCTTTAACTACATTTCCATTTAACTCTAATATTTCATCTCCTGCTCTTAAACCAGCTTTGTGAGCAGGGAAATTTTCAAACGGCTCTGTAATTATTATTTTATCATTAATATCATTAATAAGTGCGCCAACACCACCATATTCGCCAGTTAATAAATAGGCAAAATCTTCTGCTTCATTTTCTGGCACATAAATAGTGTAAGGATCTAAAGATTCGAGCATGGCATCAATGGCTAATTTTACAAGTTGACCAGGATTAGCGTCATCTACATAGCTTAAGTGTAATTCGCGATACAAAGAATTAAAAATATCTAAGTTTTTAGAAATTTCAAAATGATCTTGAGTAAAATTTAAGCTACAAAATGCAACTATTACAAAGGTTAAAATGAGTTTGCTTTTTTTCATTTTTAAATATGCGGTTTAAATTTTAAATTTAAGTGTTAATTGCGTTAAAATGAAAATGAATTAACATTTATTTATTTATTTATATTTGAAAAAAAATGAAATCACTTTTAATTCTTTTCGTTATTACATTGGCGGTATTTACTGCTTGTAATTCTAAATCAAATGCTCCTACCCCAGTTGCTTTGCCAGCACCTGCTGCCACAACTAATTCTGTTAATTTAGTTTTACAATTTAAACATATTTGCGGTACCCAAAGTTTAACTTTAAATAATAAAATGTATCTCAATGCAAATGCTGATTCATTTTCTATTAGCACATTAAAATATTATTTTACAAATATTAAATTACAAAACACCAGTAATACTGTAATTAAACAAGAAAAAAGCTATTATTTAATTGATCATTCAAAACCTGAAGATATGACTATTAAATTAAAAGTGCCAGAAGGCGATTATACAACATTACATTTTTTAATTGGGGTAGATGAGTCCCGTAATACATCTGGCGCACAAACTGACGCTTTAGATCCTTTAAAAGGCATGTTTTGGAGTTGGAATACTGGTTATATTATGACAAAAATAGAAGGCCAATTTAGAACGCCAAACCAAGCAACTAAAACCTCCTATATCTTTCATTTAGGCGGTTTTACGGGGGCTAATACTACCGTTTCATCTTTAACGCTTAATTTGCCGAATACTGCAAATGTTTCTGCAAATACAACCCCAACTATTACTATCACAGGAGATATTAATAATTTTTTTAAATCACCAACTATACTAACTATCGACAGTTATTCTACCATTATGTTGCCTAGCGCTACTTCTGCAAAACTAGCAATAAATTTTGCTCAAATGTTTACTGTAACAGCTGTCTCAAATTAAACCCTTATGTATAAAAAAGTAGCGTTACTATTTATCGTTTTACTTTTTATTCAATGTACTGTTGATAATCCTATTACGCCAGTTAATATTAATGAAGAGGTAAAAGAAGTGATACCAAACGGTTGGCCAAAGCCATTTTACACTTTTCAAAATAATACTATAAATCAAAATGTTTTTTTGTTAGGAAAAAAATTGTTTTACGACCCCATATTATCTATAGATAGCACTGTATCATGTGGTTCGTGTCATCAGCAGTTTGCGGCTTTTGCAAACGTAGATCATCACTTAAGTCATGGTGTCAAAAATAAATTAGGAATTAGAAATGCTCCAGCTTTACAAAATTTGAATTGGAATACCTCTTTTTCGCACGATGGTGGGGTTAATAATATTGAAATGTTTCCAATAAATCCTATTGAAAACCCAGTAGAAATGGGCGAAAAATTGGCTAATATTATTAATAAACTTCAAAGAAGTAACCTGTATAAATCATTGTTTGCCACTGCTTATGGCTTAGAAACGGTTACATCTCAAAAAATATTTAAATCATTGACTCAATTTATAGGCACAATGTATTCTTACAATAGCAAGTATGATATGGTTAATCAAGGGTTGGCAGCGTATTCAAATCAAGAGAAAGCAGGCTATACCATATTTATCCAAAAATGTAATAGTTGTCACAAAGAACCTTTGTTTAGCGATTATGAATTTAGAAGCAATGGTATCGGGTTAAATCCAGCATTAAAAGACAGTGGCCGATATATTATTACAAAGTTAAATACCGATATATTAAAGTTTAAAACCCCTAGTTTACGTAACATAGATCGTACAGCGCCATACATGCACGATGGTAGATTTGTAACACTTACAGATTGTTTAAACCATTATACATCAAACATTACAAGCGCTAATAATACCGACCCTCAATTGGCAGGTGGAATTAACCTTACTAGCGATGATAAACAAAATTTAATTGCCTTTTTACGAACACTTACAGATAATACATTTTTAAATGATAAACGTTTTACAGAAAAATAAATGAAAACATCACTTTTACATACAATCATTTTATTTGGCATTATAGTTTTAATAAACTCATGTAAAAAAAATGACATTGGCGGCGATTCAACTATAGAAGGCACCGTAATGCACCATACCATGCACGTACCCAATGCATATATATATATTAAATATAACACTAAAGATTTTCCGGGTGATGATTATAAATTATACGATACTTATGTAAAAGCAGATAAATTAGGGCATTTTCATATTAAAGTGTACCCAGGAGATTATTATTTATATGCTAAAGGTTATGATTATAGCGTTACCCCACCACTATGTAAGGGTGGCATTCCTATTACAATTAGAGATTACGAAACTTTAACTAAAACTATAGCAGTAGTTGAATAAACATCTTTATAAAAATATTTTAGTTATTCAAACAGCTTTTATTGGTGATGCTATTTTAGCTTCGTCTGTTTTAGAAAAATTGCATATATTTTTTCCTAATTCAAAAATATCTTTACTTGTAAGAAAGGGAAACGAATCCCTCTATCAAAAGCATCCATACATTAATCAGTTACTTGTATGGGATAAGCAACAAAATAAATATAAAAATTTATTTGCAATTATAAAACAAGTGCGTCAATTGCAATTTGATACCGTAATTAATTTACATCGTTATTCTAGTTCTGGATTAGTTACAGTATTATCAAAAGCAAAGTATACTACTGGATTTAAGGCAGGATTGTTTTCTTATTTTTTTACAAAAACCATAAAGCATCAATTTAAAAATGGGCTACACGAAACGCATAGATATAACAAGCTAATTGAAGACATTACCAATAAAATAATTTATAAACCTAAATTGTACCCAACCCCAAACTGTGAATTAAAAATACAAGCCTATCAAACAGCATCTTATGTATGTATGGCACCTTTATCTGTTTGGGTTACTAAACAATTACCAATAACCAAATGGGTTGAATTATGCAATCAAATAAATACACAAACAACAATATACATTTTAGGTGCACCCTCAGATGAGAATATTTGTAATGAATTTCAAAAACAAAGTACGCATCCACGTATTATCAATTTAGCTGGTAAACTCAGTTTATTAGAATCAACCGCATTAATGGCGCAAGCACAAATGAATTATGTAAACGATAGCGCGCCTTTGCATTTAGCATCATCTGTAAATGCACCCACTATAGCTTTTTTTTGTTCTACTTCACCTTTATTTGGTTTTTATCCATTATCGGATAATTCTCAAATTATTGAAGTAGATAAATTATCCTGTAAGCCTTGCGGAATAAGAGGTTTTAAACAATGCCCCCTACAGCATTTTAAATGTGGAAACGAAATTGTTGTAACATTTTAATTATAACACAAGAAGTACAATAAATTTTGGATTAAATTACTAAATTGTGTGCTCTAAACAGGAGTTACATAAAATATGAATAGCAAAATAAAATGGTTATTTCTTTTTTATACAACGTATATAAGTGTTTATAGCCAATCTTATGTAGGGCCTACATCTTTTGGATTAGGTGGCGCTTCTGTTACATATACTAATGATGTATGGAGTGCTCGAAATAATCCTGCTAACTTGGCTTTTATAAAACATAAAGAGCTTGCTATGTCTATTGAAAATAGATTTTTTATAAAAGAGCTATCCTATAACCATATTACAGTTGTGATGCCCTTGTATAAAGGTTCTATAGGCATAACAAATAGTTTGTATGGCTACACATTATTTAATCAAAACCATTTGAGTGTGGCCTATGGTTTAAAACTACTTGATCATGTTAGCTTTGGCGTTTCGCTTAATTATTTAACTTTAAATATGGCTGATATATATGGCCGAGCACATAGTATTACAGGTTCTATAGGGCTTACCACCACTTATTTTGATAATATGATTATTGCCATTAGCACCTTTAACCCATGGCGCAGTACATACTTCAATAATCCCTCTTCAGAAAAAACACCAAACTACTATAAAATTGGTGTACAATACTTTTATAGCCCACATCTTAAATTAATAGGCGAAGTTGAAAATACTAATACACAGCTTATAAATTTTAGAAGTGGCGTTGCGTTTTCTATGTTATCAAATTTGACTTTTAGAATAGGTATGGCTACGCACCCAATTATTGGCACATTTGGCTTTAGCTATCAATATAAAAAGTTAAGCATAGATTTTACTGTAGCGTATCATGTGGTGTTAAAAGCATCGTCTCAATTTGGAGTAACTTATGCGTTTTAATAATTTTTATTTGTTAGTTTTTACTATTAGTGTAAATCAATTGAATGCACAACTAGATACAACACAGCAGTATTTAAAACTTCAACAAAATATTGAATTAATGGCAGAGCAATCTCAAATTGATGGTGATGATATGGCAAATTTATTACATTCAAATGCATATTATTTAAACAATAAAATTAATTTAAATACCGCTACCAAATCTCAATTGCAGGCTAGTCAACTGTTTTCTGATATACAAATTAACGCCTTGTTAGAACATATAGAGAAAAATGGCGCACTCATAAACATATATGAGTTGCAATCTATTAAAGAATTTAACTTAGCTTTTATCCATTATATATTGCCGTACGTAAATACAGCATCTGATATGACTGAAAAATATTTTAATATAAAAGAATGTTTCAAATATGGCAAGCATGAATTGGTATTATCCTCACAGCGAGTGATAGAAGAGCAACAAGGTTTTAAACTAATTTCAGATTCAGTAAAACAACTAAAGCCTAATTCTTATTATTTAGGCGATCCATATAGACAGTTTCTAAAGTATCGCTTTCAGTACAATCAACAAGTGTCTGTAGGGTTTAGCGCCGAAAAGGATGCCGGTGAATTATTTTATACTAATTCAAAATTACAGGGCTTTGATTTTTATTCTGGGCACATTGCCATTAATGACGTTTCAGTTTTTAAACAAATAATAGTTGGAGATTATCAGGCTAAATTTGGCCAAGGATTAACACTATACAAGGGTTTTGCATTTAATAGAAGCACGCAACCAATGTCTAGCAAGCGTAATTTGCAAGGCTTATCGCCATATTATTCGATGGATGAAATGTTGTTTTTTAGAGGAATTGCAACAAAATTTGAATTAAAACATTTCTCAATTTCTACTATGTTATCACACAAAAATATTGATGCAGGGGTTATAAACGCTGATTCTATAAATAGAGTAGGGGAGCCCTATTTTACTCAATTTCAATTAGGAGGTTATCACAATACCCAATTGTTACTCCAAAATAAACACACAGTGCAAGAAAGTATTTTTGCTAACAATGTATCGTTTGATAAACGAAATTTACATATAGGCAGTACCATGCATTATACCAAATTTGATAAACGTTACGAACCAAATACATACTATTACAATCAATTTGCATTTATTGGAAACTCACAATTTATTATTGGAACCGATTATAATTGGGTATATTATAATGTAAATTTATATGGCGAGATTGCTTTAAATCCAAAATTTAATAAAGCATTTTGCCAAGGTATGATTGTGGCATTAGATCATGGCATTACCCTATCTGCACATTATAGACAGTTTGATAAAGAATTTAACAATTTACATGCCAATGCCTTTGCTGAAAAATTAAATATGAATGGTGGCGAAGAAGGTCTATTTGTTAGTGCAGAATTTAAAGTAAATGCTAAACACAATATTTTTGTATCGGCTGATCAATACAAATTAAAATGGTTAGGATACAACAATAAAAAGCCAATGCAAGGCACTTCTTTTTTAACGCAATATAATTTTTTACCAAACAAAGTTTCAAATATGTATTTTAGGTGGCAACACACAACGTTGTACGAAGATGTGATTTTTACAAACTATAAAAACACCATTGCTATTCCAAAAAATCAAATCACTTTTTATATTAATCAACAAATACACTCTGATATATCTTTCAAAACTAGATTAGATTATGCTCATGTGCAATCTTATCAAAATGTGTTTACATCGGGCGTTGCTTTTACACAAGATTTGAAGTTTAAAAAAATGCATTTCCCAATGTCATTTACAATGAGGTATGTTTATTTTGATGTTCAAAATTACTTAGCACGCATTTATGTTTTTGAAGATGATGTGTTATACTCTAACGCAATACCTATGTTATATAATAAGGGGCATAGAGTGGCATTTATTTGCAATTGGTTGGTCTTAAAACATTTTGATGTGTGGTTTAAAATATCAACTACAGTGTATGATAACACCTCTATATTAAGTGAAGGAAGTTTATCCCAAATTGATGCAAATCAAAAGTCAGAAATTAAATTACAAGCACGATTAAAATTTTAATCATTTTATTCTTGCCACCTTTTTGTATTTACCTCTAATCCAGATAGTATTAAAATTCTATCAACCACTGTAGATACAGCTTCTTCAATTGTTTTAGGATTGTGATAAAATGACGGAGAAGCAGGACAAACAATGCCCCCAGCTAATGTAACAGTTTTCATGTTTTGAAGATGAATTAAATTATAAGGCGTTTCTCTTGGAACTAATATTAGTTTACGTTTTTCTTTTAGCATTACATCGGCTGCTCTTGATGTTAAATCATTACTAATGCCAGCTGCTATCCGTCCTATAGTGCCCATACTGCAAGGGCAAATAATTAAAACAGAATAACTTGATGACCCAGACGCAAAGGGTGCCATAAAATTATTGGTATCATAAAATGTTACAGGATATGTTTTATAATCATCGTTGCCAAGCTCTATTTTCCAAACCTGCTTGGCGTTGTTACTCATTACTAAAGCTACTTCATCAATTTGATTGTGCATATTGCACAATTTATCTAGTAATATTTTAGCATAAATACTACCGCTGGCACCAGTTATGCTTATAGCTATTTTATGTTTTGTCATTTTATTAAAATTAAAAATGGTATAAAATATTGCATTCTAAAATGTTGTTATAAAATCCATTATTAAAATAATTGGCTAAAAAATTATTATAAATAATGGTAGTAGGGAAACTGGTTTTTCGAGCACACATGAAAGAGTTTGTCGTATTGAATAGTACGCCAAAATTTTCACTAATAGTGTAACCTATTCCTAACTTTAAACTACAATCAAATGTATTGATAGGGTTTGAATATGCAAATGGTAAGTTGGCTTGCTCTTCAGTATAATCAATTAAAACAGCAGGAGCTAGGCTAACGTGGAAGTTTAAACATTTAAATTGATACCCTGTACTAATTGGCACCTCTATGTAATTAAGAGTAATTGAGTAATAAGTAAAATCATTATTGTTTGCATCACTTGCTTTTAAAGCCCCTTTTTGTACAAAACCTAAACCAATTGTACCAAAATGTTTTTTTGAAAAGGGGTATGAAACGTTGATGCCGCCTGTAAATCCTATTTTGTTGTAACCTTCAAAGGTATCACCATGTATTTGTGAAAATGTTAATCCTGCATGTATAAAAGGTTTAAAGAGTACAGATACTTGAGCTCGTATAAAAAAAGAAACTAAAGTGAAAAAAAATATTAACCCTACATTAGGTAACTTCATAAGTTTGTTTTAATTCAATAACAGTATAATATTAAGAAAATATTTCTGTTTATTTTGTAATTTTCTATTTTTAATTTTATGTATAAATTTATTTTTTGGTTTTGTAATTTAGTCATTATAGCACATTCTCAAACCTTTTCTCAAACCTTCACAGATTTAAAAAATAATTTTGACTTGTATTTAAATTACAGAAACGGACTTAACAAAACTGTTTTATTTGACAAAAATCGCATAATCATAAAAAACAATACAACGGGTATTTTTTCTATTTATAATGATGAAATATCAGTATTAAATATGATATTTTCATCATCAAATGATAAGGCTATAAGTTATTTTTATAAGTGGAAAAAACAGAAACACTTATCATCATTTCAAATTGATAGTTTAAATAAAATTTATTTTTCAAAGCGAGTTTTATCAAAAAACAAATCATTGTTAGGGAAACGCATTGCTATTGACCCTGGCCATATAGCTAGTGATACCTTGGAAGCTAGGGTAGAGCAAAAATATTTAGACTTTTACACCTTTAATAAAAGTAAAACGAAAACACGTGTATTTTTATACGAAGCTTTATTTACCTTACAAACAGCTGAAGTATTAAAATATTTATGCGAAAAAAAAGGAGCGCAGGTATTTTTAAGTAGAACTGAAAAAAATAAAACCATGTTTACGCACTCGTATTTACAATGGTTTCAAAACAATAAAAAACAATACTTAGATTCTTTATACAAAGTTGGGATGTTAAATAAATCTCAATTTAACAAACTTCAAAAAATGAATGTGCGATTATTTTTTAACCAACATTTTAAACATATTGAATTAAAAAATAGAATTAATAAAATAAATCAATTTAACCCAGATGCTACAGTTATTATTCATTATAACGTTGACGAAAAAAATTATAGATGGAAAAAAACAACACCTAAAAATTTTACCATGGCATTTATTCCTGGTTGTTTTACAAATAATGATTTGAAGTATGAAACACATCAAATAGAATTGATAAGATTGCTATTAGGAAATGATTTAAAACAATCTGAATTATTATCAGCCTTTACTGTAAATCAATTTAATAAAGAACTAAACATTCCAATAGCTACCGTAAACGATGCTATATATCTTAAAAAAAACGCTATCATTACTAAATCAAAAGGGGTATATTGTAGAGATTTAACTTTGAGTTTAGGTATTAAATCACCCTTAGTATATGGTGAAGCCTTGTATCAAGATAATATTAATGAATGCTATGCTTTAATGGAAAATGATTTTGAATGCAATGGAAAAAAAATTTCAAAACGTATATACCTTACTGCATTAGCTTATTTTAACGCATTAGAAGTATATTTTAGATTATAACGCAAGTTATTTACAAAGTGAATTATAATAAGTTAATGATTTTATAATTTCCATTTTTGACACCTCCACTTGTATAATAGGCAATCCTATTGCTTTTAATAAAATAAAAGAAGGTAATTTGAAACTATTTTTTTTATCGTTTTGCATCAATAAATACAAGGCACTAAAGTATTGTTTACTAACTAAAGTGAGTTTAAAATTATTTTTAATTGTACTTATAATTTTTTCAAAATCATTGTGAGATAATAATTGACGATGATATGAAAGCCAAGTAGCGCATATCATTCCAATAACTACAGCTTCTCCATGTAGTATTTGTGTATTAATTTGAGAATAATAACCTTCAATAGCATGTCCTATGGTATGACCAAAGTTTAATATTTTTCGTTCATGTTGTTCAAACTCATCTTTTAATACAATACCTACCTTAAACTTTACAGTATTGTAAACTGATTGTTGAAATAATGTTTTGTTAGTTAAATTAATAGGTTGCATTTTTTTAAACCCTATTATTTGCGTTTTATACATTTCTGCTAAACCGCTATAAATCTCAAGTTGAGGCAACGTGTTTAAAAAATTAGTGTTAATAATAATACATTTTGGCTGATATATAGTGCCTATAATATTTTTTAACCCTAAAAAATTAACACCTGTTTTTCCTCCAATGGCAGCATCTACCATAGCTAATAGGGTAGTTGGTATATTAATGTAATCAACACCTCTTTTATAAACAGACGCTGCAAATCCGCCAATATCACATACAGTGCCTCCACCCAAATTAATAATAAGCATTTTTTTTGATTGCTGTGTTTTAATTAATTGAGCAAAAATATTTTGAACAACATCAATACTTTTACTTTTTTCGCCGTTAGGTAATTTTATAATATGGGCTTTAGATAAATTTTTAATGCGTTTTAAAACTAAAGGTAGGCAATGCTTATAGGTTAATGTATCACATATTATAGTTATAGATGTATATTGACTATTGCTTAAGTAAGCATTTAAATTTGTAAACCGATCATCTTCAAAATAAATTGAACATGATTTTAGTTTTAAAACATTCATTTAATTTTCAATTAACCCTCTACCTGATTTTTGAATTTTATCTTCTCTATTAAGTTGAGAAATGATGCTATCTAATATGCCATTTATAAAGTTTTTACTATTAGCACTCGAAAATTCTTTAGCAATATCTATATATTCGTTTAATGATACTTTTACAGGCATTTGAGGCATGTGCAATATTTCTGAAAGTGCCATTTTCATTAATAAAATATCCATGTTGGCAATTCGTTCTAAATCCCAATTTTGAGTTTTTGAAGCAATCAGTTTTTCAAATTCAATATTGTATTCTATTGTTTTATTAAATAATGTGGATATAAATTCTTTGTCATCTACTTCATCCTTAAAAATAGTGCACATTTGAATTTGAGCATTAGAAAAACTATCTATTGTTTTTAATGCTAATGAAAATGCAGCGTAGGCGTCACTGTTCCAATCTATATATAACTCTTCAATAAAATGAATAAATAAATTATGGTTATATAAAAAATCAGAAATTATATAAGTTAATATGTTTTTCTCATTAACTAAATTATTTTCTTCGTTTTGCATATAAACATGGTAACCTTCTGTTTGTTTTAATTCATAAAATAATTTCCTAATAAATTCGTTATCTACACTCCAATATTTTTCTTTTTTTTCAATAGAGTTTTTTAATTCTTTATGCTCTATAATGGCTTTAATTATTGTGTTATTTACAAATTTTAAGTTGGGTTTTAAATCTTCATTTGTTGGTCTGTATTTTTTTAAATTTTCTTCAATGTTAATGTGTGCTTGATGTTGTAAACGCATTAAAATATGTAATACAAAAATGTAAAGTTCATGTATTTTGTCAAAACTTTTAAATAATTCAGATTCATGTTTTGACACATTACTTAAATCTTGTTTTAAATTATAGGCATAGAGCGCCTGCATAATTTTAATTCTATAATAGCGACGGTTTAACATAATATGATTTTTTAGGAAATGACTTTAAAACTTAAATCTAAACTATTAATATGATGTGTGAGTGCACCAATAGAAATGTAATTAACCCCACAGTTAGCATATTTTGAAATGGTACGTTCATTAATATTACCAGAGCTTTCGGTTTCAACAGTAGTATTTATAAGTTTAACAGCTTGTTTGGTTGACTTAATATCAAAATTATCAAGCAATATTCTATGTACACCTTTATGTTTCAAAATTTCTTTTATATCGTTTATATTTCTGGCTTCAACAATTATTTTTAGTGGCAATTTATTTGTTTTGCAATATTGCTTTGTGCGCTCTATTGCCAAGTTAATGCTGCCACATACGTCTATATGATTATCTTTAATCAATATCATATCATACAACCCAAACCGATGATTATATCCACCCCCAATGCTAACAGCCCATTTTTCAAATATCCTAAAGTTAGGAGTTGTTTTTCTAGTATCTATTACTTTAGCATTGGTATTTTT
This sequence comes from Bacteroidia bacterium, assembly GCA_031539425.1. Taxonomy (GTDB): domain Bacteria; phylum Bacteroidota; class Bacteroidia; order B-17B0; family Aurantibacillaceae; genus UBA4416. The sequence continues at coordinate 7,429 of JAVKLI010000072.1, read as the reverse complement.
GCATAACATTTGAAAATAGTTAGTTTTAGTGGCAATACCACTCATTCGCTGCATAATGTTTAGTAATAATCGTTCAGCTAAAAGCAAATTTTGCGAATTACCTTGAGCTGTAAATACAACATCATTTGGTTTTACTTGACTTCCATCTTTAATAATTGTTGTAATTTTTATATTTTTATCAATATGTTTTATAACATATTCTGCTGCTTTTACACCTGCAATAATACCAGTTTCTTTTACCAATAGCTTACATGTATGTGTAGCATTTTTGGGTATTGTAGCTAAACTTGTATAATCACCCTTACCTTTATCTTCAAATAGGGCAGCTTTTATCAAGTTATTGATAATGGTAATGTGTAGCTGTTTAGTATAAAACTGAGAAGTCATTTTTTCAAAGAATTTAGCCATCAAATATAATAGGAGATTACTTAGTATCAATATTTTATTTGTTGTTTTTTTGTTTTAGTTTAAACACAAAACCATGTTATATTTGACTTGTATGAAGAGGTGCATTTTTAGTCTGATTATTTTTTTTTACAGCATTAAATATATTGATGCACAAACCATTGTCCCTTTTAATGTATTACCTATCACTAATACTATTGCTATTACTGGTAATTATGGAGAATTGCGTGCAGCACAATTTCATTTGGGGTTAGATTTTAAAACATTTAATCAAATTGATTGGCCTATTTATTCGGTACTTGATGGCTATGTAAGCAGAATTAAAATTAGTCAAACAGGCTATGGTAATGCTCTATATATAACCCATTTTAATGGCTTTACTACTGTATATGCCCATCAAAATAAATTTGCTTTAAAAATTGAAAACTATATTAAAAAATATCAATACAAACACCAATTAAATGAGTTAGATATACAATTAAATTTTAAAGATTTGCCCATTCAACAACACGAAATCATTGGATATACTGGCAATAGCGGCTCTTCTACAGGCCCGCATTTACATTATGAAATTAGAAAAACAAATTCTGAAACACCTATAAATCCATTACTGTTTTATCAATTAAAAGACTCTATACCTCCTTCACTTAATTATATTGTTGTGTATAATATGAGCGATACTAATAACCCCACCCCAACTCATTTTATAGATGCGGTTAAAAATATGAATATAAAAGTTTATCAGTTTGAAACACCTTTTGCTGTAGGATTTTCAGGATTTGACAATAAGTTTGAAAATTACAATGGTATTTATGATATTAAAATTTTATTAGATCAACAATTACGATACCATCATCAATTTAATGCCGTTGATTTTTATGAATCGATGTATGTAAAATATTTTTGCGAAGAATTGAATAACTTCAAAATTCAAAAATGTTTTAACACCACTCCTTTTGATATTAAATTAGTAAAAAAAAACATCAATAAAGGCATCATAAATATAACCGATACACTTATACATCAGCTTAAATTCATTGCAATAGACGAAGCGCAGCAAGTGCAACAATGTGAACTCAATTTTAAAATTAAATCACCATCTAATGCTAATAATCAAATTAAAAAAACATATAATGTATTTGTAAATCAATTTACCGAAGTTGAATTAAAAAATATAAAAATTTACGCAAAACCAAACACCTTTTCAAAAATGGCTAATTTGGTTGAACTAAATAAACCAAATAAAATTATTACAATTGAAGATGTCAATAATGAGCCTTTACCTATTGCATTTAAACCTTATGCCGTATCGTTAAAAATTAATAAACCTATTGAAAATAAAACGGCATATTTAGTAATGAAAATAAATAAAGAAATTAATATAGGAAATTATGCTAACGGATGGTTTACTACAAATACCTTCGAGTTAGGCAGCTACAGTTGTTATTACGATACTATTGCACCTGTTATAGATAAGGTTTATATTGAACATGATACAGCATTAAACATTAAAATAGTTAAATTTCAAATTACAGAATTGTTGTCTGGCTTAGATAAATATGAGGTATTAGTAAATGGAAAATGGGAAATTTGTTTGTTTGATTTAAAAAGTCAAATCTTATCCTGTTCATTACCATTTAATAATCAGAATAAACCTCGTATAATTGAAATAAGCTTAAGCGATAGGGTAGGGAATAGGGTATTTAAAAAATATAGCGAGTTGGAACTAACTATAAAAAACAGATAATATGCAAGAGGTTACACAATTACTACAAGATTTAAAACAAAAAAAATACAAACCTATTTATTTTTTATGCGGCGAAGAATCTTATTTTATTCATGAACTTTCAGACTATATAGAAGCGCATGTGCTAGATGAATTTGAAAAAGAATTTAACCAAACTATTTTATATGGTAAAGAAACCGATTTACCTACTATCATATCTTCAGCCAAGCGCTTTCCTATGGGTAGTGCCTACCAAGTTATCATAGTAAAAGAAGCGCAGCATATTAAAATATCTAGTGCAGGTGCTTCATCCCCAGATAATGAAGAAGATACAGAAGCTGATACCAAAACAACAAAAGATAAAAGTAAAAATCCGTTTGTAGATTATGTAAACAACCCGCAACCAACCACGATATTGGTTTTTTGTTACCATCAAAAAACCCTCGATAAAAGAAGCGCCTTGTATAAACAATTAACCAAAAACAACATTTATTTGGAAACCAAAAAAATGTATGATAATCAAATACCAGATTGGATAAGTAAAATACTGAGTGCTAAAAAAATTAAAATAAATCCAAAAGCCTCATTTTTATTAGCCGAACGCTTAGGAAATGATTTATCAAAAATTAATAATGAATTAACCAAACTGACTTTAAATCTCAAACCTAACGAAGAGATTAGTATAGAGATGATTTCAGAAATGATAGGCATTAGCAAAGAGTATAACATATTTGAACTTCAAAATGCCATATCAAAAAAAAACATCATAATGAGTATGCGCATTACCAACTATTTTGCAACTAACGAAAAGGATCATCCATTGGTAATGTTATTAAGTTCATTATATGGCTATTTTACTAAAATATTAGTTTGCCATTTTACAGCAGATAAATCAAAGTTTGCAATAGCACAAGCCTTAGGCGTTAATCCGTTTTTTGCAGATGATTACATTTTAGCATCAAAAAATTATAATACCTTAAAACTCAAACATATTTTTGGTTACTTAAAAGAATATGATTTAAAATCGAAAGGAGTTGATACGGGTCAAGTAAAACAAGGCGAATTACTAAAAGAGCTGATGTTTAAAATTTTGCATTGATTTTGGTTGTTACTCCAGCAACATTTTTTTAGGTAATACTAGCTCCATTTTGAAATAACTAAAATAAATAGTTATGATGCATAAAAAGTATGTTATATTTGCAGCGCAATTAATTTACTTTTTAATTAAAAATATTGCGGGATAGAGCAGGGGTAGCTCGTTGGGCTCATAACCCAAAGGTCGGGTGTTCGAATCACTCTCCCGCTACAAAATTTCAAACTTATAATTGAAATTAGCAATGGGTTCTTTTTACTTGTATCAGCTTATACTTAAAGACGTTAAATTAGAATTTAAACAAAAAAATATTGTTGCTAGCACGCTTATTTATGTTGTTTCTAGTGTATTTATTACAGCGTTAAGTTTTAAGAATAGTATACAACCAATCGTTTGGAATGCTCTTTTTTGGATTATTTATTTGTTTATTGCGATAAATATTTCGAGTAAAAATTTTATGTTAGAATCTAAAGGTAAAATGCTTTTTAATTATTTATATTATAAACCCTTCTATTATATGCTTTCAAAAGCATTGTACAATAGTGTTTTTTTATTTCTGTTAAGTTTATTAAGTTATTTATGTTTTGTTTGGTTTATTGGTAATTTAACCCAAAATATTTTGCTGTTTGTTTTAGTATTGTTTATTTCATCAATTGGGTTTTCTTTTGTGCTTATTATCACTAGTGCTATTGCTGCTAAAGCAAATAACTCTTTTAGTTTAATGCCAATACTCAGTTTTCCATTATTACTGCCATTGCTTTTGCTAAGTATTAAAATATCAAAAAATGCCTTAGATGGCCTCAATTGGAGTGTATCTATAGGCGCCTTATCAGCATTAATATTATTATGTATAGTAGTGTTTATTTTGGCAGGTATATTATTTAATTATATTTGGAAAGAATGATGAGGTGGATTAAAATATTAAGCATCGTATTAATTTTGTATAGTTTAAGTATTGGCCTATTAATACCGGTACCAAGACTTCCTATTTTAAACGAAACCATACGTAATTTATTTTACCATGTTCCAATTTGGTTTGCTATGTTATTTCAATTTGCGGCTTCACTTCTGTTTGCATTAAAATATTTAGTAAGTAATGATTTAAAAAATGATATCATTAGTTTTGAATCAGCCAAAATTGGTTTATTTTTTAGTGTGCCTGGTATTTTAACAGGATCTCTTTGGGCTAAATATACTTGGGGTACGTGGTGGACATTTGAAGATCCTAAACTCAATGGAGTAGCCATTTCTATATTAATATATGTAGCATATTTAATTTTAAGAAATTCTTTTAACGATACCAATATAAAAGCTAGGTTATCTGCGGTATATAATATTTTAGCATTTGTAATGATGATTGTTTTTATTTTAATATTACCAAGATTATCACCCTCCTTACACCCTGGTAATGGTGGAAATCCAGCCTTTGGAAAGTATGATTTAGATAATACGATGCGCCTCGTATTTTATCCAGCTATTATTGGGTGGATTTGTTTAAGTATTTGGTTATTAAATATTAAAATTAAATTACAAAAATTAAAACAACACTATTATGATATCCACTAGTTTAATTTTATTGATTGCTCCTGTTTTAACTCAAATAACTGAACAGCCAGAAATGGCTGATTTGTTTAGGAACGATGGGAAAATCTATATCGTTATAAGTGTAATATTAATTATATTTCTGTCCCTTTTTATTTACCTAATTAAGGTAGATAAAAAAATTAAAAAGATAGCGCATCAACAAACTTTAGATAAAAAATAAATTATGAAACTGTACATTATAATTTTAGTGGTTATTTTTACACCATTAAGTAGTTTTTCACAAAAAGGCAAAACCAATAAAATAGGTCAAAAAAAACCTGGATTCGATTCACTTACTTTAACAGATAAAGAATCAAGCTTTTTTTTTTCACTTTTTAATGAATATAAAGAAAAAGTTCAAGAAAATGAAAATAAACTGAGGGATAATCCTTTAAAGGAAAAGCTATTGCCCCAATTAACAGAGCGAGAAGCGGATGAACTTATTCAAGCTGAATTGGATTGTAAATTAATCAATTCAGAATTAATGTCAGAGTATTTTAAAAAAATGCGCAAAAAAATTCCTGCAAAAAAATTAGCAACCCTTCTGCTACCTAAAGATAAAATGAAAGCTAAGAAGAAAAAGAAAAAGTAAATTTTTATTACTCAAACACTATTAAATTACTACCATCAAAGCTGGAAAAAACCATTTGATGATGCGATTCTTGAAAACAAATATTGCCTTGATAATCAATGGCAATAGCGCCAGCAAAGCCATCTATTTGTTTTAGCTCTGCAAATGTTTTGTCAAAGGCTTGTTTAATTAAAAGTCCATCTGTTACACGGGTTACAATTTTTGCAGCCATAGCCGTACTTACTATATCCTCGCCAACTCCTGTTAAACTAACACCGCAAAATTCATTAGCATAATTACCTGCCACGGTTGCCGAATCTGATATTCGTCCAGGCATTTCAAAACCCTTACCTCCTGTAGAGGTCGCAGCTGCTATGTTTCCCTGAGCATCTATTGCTACGCAACCTACAGTGCTTGTTTTACTTTGTTTGTTTTTTTCTTCATATTCTTTTCTACGTTGTGGTATTTCTGTAGAAAAAACATCAAAGCCATTCTCTCTGGCAAATTTTGTAGCGCCATCGCCTCCTAATACTCTATCATCATAGGGCATTAGTTTTTGCGCTACTTGTATAGGGTTTTTTATATTTTCAATATTAATTACACCGCTCATTTTTTTAGTGCAACCATCCATCAAAGCAGCACTCATTCTAATAACACCATCGCTTTGAATTTGTGAGCCTATTCCAGCATTAAACAATTCATCATCTTCCAATTGAGAAACTGCATGTACTACGGTTTCTAAAGCAGAATGTGTTTTTAAAAACTGATGTGTATTTTTAACAATACGTTCTAAAGATTTTTGTTTAGCCTGTTTAGTTGCAAGGCTTGTTGATGATTCGGAAAAAAAACCACCATGTATTATTACTTTCATATTAAGCTGTTTGCTCAGTGTTTATACGCATTTGATTGGTATGCAAATTAAATGTATCGTTTTTAGACATTACATGTGTAATTAAATGATTAATAGATATAGGTTGACCAAGTTCTACTTGTGTTAAGTTTGTATCTTTAACTTCTTTACCATCTACTAATATTACTAAACCAGAGCCTATGGCTTCCATTAAGTAGCCTTTAGTTATTAGCAAGCCAGTATCTTCACCTAAGCCTATACCAACTATTTTAGGATTGCCAACAACTGCCTGAAACAAACGGCCAATGCGACCACGTTGTACAAAGTGGGTATCTATAATTACACCATCTATTAACCCAAAACCAGTAGTAATTTTCACTTCCCCTTTCATTAAAGCTTCAGAGCTGCTTCCTTGATATATCATGCTATTTGAAGCTGCTGCAGCACCCGCAGAGGTACCAGCATAAATAAAATCTTCGTTTAAGTATTTGTGCTTTAATATTTCATCAAATAGTGTACCTCCTATAATTGAAGTTAGTCGCAACTGATCACCACCTGTAAACATAAGCACATCAGCCTTTTTAAGCCGGGCAATGATTTCAGGATCAGAAGCTTGTTCTCTACGTTCAATGTACATAATATCAATATTTGTAGCTCCTAAGTAATTAAATGCTTTAACATATTCCGGCCCTATTTCTTTTGGAATTTTTGAAGCTGTTGTAACTATCTCTATCACAGATTCGGTTTTGTTTTTTGATTCGGTTAGGATGCGTTTTAAAATTCCAGCTTCAAAAAAATTCATGTTTTTAGCTTGATTTTTATCTAAATCAGATTCTGAAAAGCTGCCTTTATCAACTGCTCCACCAATAATAATGAGTTTGCCTTTTATCTCCATAAGTAGCGAAAATACATATTAATATTAATTTGTTTTAGTTATGCCAGAAAATATATATTGTTTTACCCAAAATTGTTAAGAAAACGCATGATGGCAAATAAAAGAATTTAAACATTTACTAATTATGGAGTTATTTGTTTTTTTTAAATTAATAGCAGGTTTTCAAAACTTTTTTAACAAAAATTTTGATTTAATAAAATATTTGATTAACATTGTTATACGTTATTTTTTTAATTTATTACTAACCTTCTAATACAACCAACTTATGCTTCCCAATCAGCAATCAGCAATCAGCAATCAGCAAT
>JAVKLI010000071.1:0-46701 GCA_031539425.1 Bacteroidia bacterium | reverse complement strand
TTTATATGCCTGTTAATTTTATTATAGTTAGTGTTATAAACCACTTTTAGTATATAAAAATTATAAATTTAAAAGCCACAAAAATTACAGCACATGGGCTTACATTTCAATTTTATATTATTGTGACGATTAAGAACAAGCGCTTAATGGAAAAGAAAAACTGAGTGTTACAATTAAAAATGTGGGTTTATTAAAAAAACGCCCTACTTAATTACTTATCTAACTATGTTTGGATATTGTTTTAAAGCTTCTTTTAAGCAAATGACACTTTCTTTTAAATCATCTAAATTAAGAACATAAGCTAATCTTACTTCTTGTTTACCTAAGTGTGGCGATGAATAAAATCCGCTAGCTGGAGCTAACATTACCGTTTTCCCGTTGTACGAAAAAGATTCTAATAACCATTGACAAAAATTATCTGCGTTATCAATAGGTAATTGTGCAATACAATAAAAAGCACCGCTTGGCATTGGACAAAATACGCCTTCAATTTTATTTAATTCTGTAACTAAATAGTTTCTTCGTTTTACATACTCTGTATTTACTTTTTCAAAGTATGATTTTGGTGTGTTTAAAGCAGCCTCAGCGCCAATTTGACCGTAACTAGGGGGGGATAAACGCGTTTGCGCAAATTTTAATGCGGCAGACATTACTGTTTTGTTTTTGCTAATCAGCGTCCCAATTCTGGCACCACAAGCACTGTAACGTTTAGAAATTGAATCTAACAAAATAGTATTCTCTTCAATGCCTGCAAGCTGCATTACGGAAAAAAATGGTTTTCCATCATAACAAAACTCTTTATACACTTCGTCGCTTAACAAATATAAATCATGTTTTTTTACTAAATCGCATAAAGCTTGTAGCTCTTCTTTTGAATATACTGCCCCTGTAGGATTTCCGGGATTACATATTAAAATGCCTTTTGTTTTTGAATTGATTTTTTTTTCAAACTCAGATATAGATGGCAAGGCAAAATTGTTTTGAATAGTGGTAGTAATAGGAACTAATTTACAGTTTGTAGTGGCCGAAAAACCATTATAATTAGCATAAAAAGGCTCTGGTACTATTACCTCATCGCCTGCATTAAAGCAGGTTAACATAGCAATAGCAATAGCTTCCGAACCGCCACAGGTTACCATAATGTCTGTATCATCAATATGAATATCAAATCCACTATAATAACTACTTAATTTTTTTCGATAAGATTCGTTTCCGGCACTATGGCTATATTCCAATACATTGATATTAGCCGTTTTAACTGCATTTAAAAATTCAATTGGTGTTTCTATATCAGGCTGGCCAATATTGAGATGATAAATTTTAATTCCTTTTTTTTTTGCGGCTTCTGCAAATGGTACCAATTTACGAATTGGCGATGATGGCATGTGTAATGCTTTATCTGATATGTGTGGCATAGATTATTATAAAAGGCTAATATAGTTTTTTTTATATCAATAAAATTATTTAAGGTTGTTAATAACAGCCCTTACGCTACCATGCTTTAATAGCAATTCTTTTGCGATATTATATTGTGTAATATTTAAAAAATTCATAAGCATTTTAACGCCTCTATCTAGTAATTTATCATTTGTTAATTGCATATCTACCATTTGATTTCCTTTAATTTTCCCTAACTGAATCATAACAGAGGTAGATATCATATTTAAAACCATTTTTTGTGCCGTGCCTGCTTTCATGCGGGTAGATCCTGTAATAAATTCAGGCCCTACAACTACCTCTATTGGTAATTGTGCTGTTTGAGCCACCAAACTATTAGTATTACACACAATACAAGCTGTTCTAATATGATGTTTATTACATTGCTCCAAAGCTCCAATAACATAAGGCGTTTTGCCTGAAGCGGCTATTCCTATTACCACATCATTTACACCAATATTAAACCGCAACAAATCTTTCCAACCTTGCTGTGTGTCATCTTCTGCATTTTCTACTGCCTTTCTTATGGCGCCATCTCCACCTGCAATTATTCCAATTACTTTATCAAAATGTACCCCAAAGGTAGGTGGGCATTCGCTTGCATCTACTACACCAAGTCGCCCACTAGTTCCAGAGCCTATGTAAAACAGCCTTCCGTTACTATTTTTTATTTTACTTATAATAAGCTCTATAACATTAGTAATTTGTGGAATGGCTTTTTCAACCGCTAAGGCAACGGTTTTATCTTCGTTGTTAATATTTTTAAGTAATTCATCAACCTTCATGTATTCAAGATTTGAGTAATGGGATGAGGCTTCGGTAGTTTGCATGGTTTTTTAAAGGCGTTGTTTAAGTACTTCGTGTAAAATAATGCCAGTTGCTACTGATACATTAAGTGAAGCAATAGAACCACACATAGGTATTTTAACTTGATGAGTAGATTTTTTAAGATATTCCCCTGATATACCTTGATCTTCCGAACCCATAATAATAGCTGTAGGAATTGTTAAATCAATATCAAAGTGGTGTTGTGTTGTTTTTTCATGACAAGCCACAATTTGCAAACCGCTTTCTAATAAATAATCTATCGTATGTTTTAAATTATCTTCTTTACATACTTTAATTTTATTTAGTGCTCCGGCACTTGTTTTAATAGCATCTTCGTTTATTTGCGCTGCACCACGGCTTGGAATAACAATAAAATGTACGCCAAAACATTCAGCACTGCGGCAAATGGCTCCAAAATTTCTCACATCAGTTATTTTATCTAAAATTAATATTAAGGGCGTTTTGTTTGTTTCAAATAATAAAGGAAGTAGCTGCTCTGTTTTAAAATAGTCTATTTGTGATATAAATGCCACAACACCTTGATGGTTTTTATGATCACATAATTTATTTAGTTTTTCAATGGGTGCAAATTTTAGCGCAATATTTTTGTTATAAATTGCTTTACGTAATTCGTTATATAATTGATTAGATAAACCTTTTTGAATGATAATGTGATCAACTGTTTTATCTGCATTTATTGCTTCAATTACTGACCTCATGCCAAAAACCATTTGTGTATTTAACATATCAAAATTTTAATTAATTAACAACGTAAATTATTTACCTTATTTTAATTGGTAAATTTACTGGCTTTTTTGAAATAACACCTAGTAATTTTGCACATATGAATTATAAATTCTTATTATTTATTTTAGTTATAATCCCGTATTTATTAATGAGTCAGCCCAAAAATATGGGTGGCGCTGTAAAAGGAGAAGGTATACGTGGTGTTAAAATTGGAAAAATATATGGCAAGGTTGTAGATTCTGAATCGGCTGAACCACTAGAGTTTGCTACGGTTCAAATTTTTTCGTTAAAAAAAGATTCCTTAGTAGGTGGCGGATTGGTACAAAGTAATGGTGATTTTTTAGTTGATGCTTTACCGATAGGGAAATTTAAAGTTGTAATTAAATATACTGGCTATATTGATTTTGTTATGCAAGTAGGGCTTTTTCCCCCCGATAAAGTAGAGGTAGATATTGGAGATATTACCTTAAAAATTAACCAACAAATTGCAGGAACGGTAGAGGTAGAAGCAGAAAAAAGTACAGTTATGATGTCGATTGATAAACGCACATATAATGTTGACAAAGATATTTCTACCAAAGGGGGCACTGCTGTAGATGTGATGAAAAACGTGTCAGGTGTAACTGTAGATGCAGATGGTAATGCTCAATTAAGAAACCAAAACCCTACCATATTTGTAGATGGACGACCCACCATGTTGGCATTAAACCAAATTCCATCCGATCAAATTGAGCGTATAGAAATTATTACTAATCCCTCAGCTAAGTTTGATGCTAGTGCTACAGGCGGCATTTTAAATATTATCATGAAGCGTAATTTATTATCTGGGTACAATGGCATGATTATGGGAGGCGCCGGTACTTGGGATAGATACAATGCCAACACTATGCTAAATATAAAAGAACGAAACTGGAATTTATCTACCATGTACAGTTTTAATCAAAATGTTAATGATAACGATGGTAGCAACAATAGAACAGAATTTGATATCAATAAAAATATTAAAGGAGGTTACGTTCAAAATAATATTGAACGCACGATAAGGATGCATCACAATGGAAGCATTGGATTAGATTATTATATTAATAACAGAAACACCATCTCTTTTGTAAACTCAATAAATACAGGTGATTTTACAACCAGTGAAAATCAAAATTTTAAAAGAGATAGCTCCACCTTTTTTACATACGGTTTTAGAAACAATTTTAGAGAGGTGCACTATAAAAATTATAATTCAAAATTGATGTATAAAAAATTATTTCCTACTGCGGGTAAAGAGTTAACCGCTGATTTAAGCTATAACTACAGCAAAGGAGAAAACTATTATTTGTTTTCTACATTTAAAAACATATCTAATAGTTTAAACCCACTCAGTTTTCAAAATAATTATGGAGGGCGAGAAGAACAACAATTAGTATTTCAAACGGATTATGTTAATCCAATTAACGACATAAATAAAATTGAAATTGGCGCCAAATCAGTTACTAAAATCACAGAAAGTTATAACCGAACAGCCAATACAAGTATATTAACTGAGCCTTTTGTAAGAGATGGAAATCTAAGTAACATTTATAAAATAACAGATATAGTAAATGCAGCTTATGTAAACTACTCGTCTATTACCATTTTTACAATAGCTTATCAAGCAGGCCTACGCTTTGAACAATCCTATTACGCTGGCGAAATACTAGATAAAAAATTAGCTTTTTCGTATGAATACCCTACCAATTCAAGTAATTTACTCAACGCATTATTTCCGTCGCTTTATTTTTCAAAAAAAATGGAAGGCAATCAAGAAGTGCAACTTAACTTTTCAAGAAAAATTCAACGACCAAATTTTTTTCAGTTAATGCCATTTATCATGTTTGCAGATAATCAAAACAGGCGAGTTGGTAACCCAGAGCTAAAGCCAGAATTTAAAAATATTGCAGAGCTAAACTATAACAAGGTGTTTGAAAAAGGAAATTATTTAGCCTCGCTTTATTTTAGATATGAAGAGCAACCTATTGTTGATGTAGGCTACTTTAGTGCCAATCCAAACGAATCTAACATCCTTATAAATACTACAGTAAATGGCGAAAACGGCCTACGTTATGGTGTTGAAAATTCTTATAAATACAATATTACAAAGTTTTTAGAAATGAATTTAAACGCAAATACTTTCTATATTTATATTAAAGGCGTTGCCTTACCTACTTTGCCAGCCCAAGTGGCAGAGGGTTATGCGTTTAATGCAAAAGCCAATTTTACGTTTAAATTTCCAAAAGATATTACACTTCAAGTAAATAGCAATTATGAATCGGAAAGGCCTGTTTTACTTGGTTATTTAAACCCTGTGTATGCAGTAGATGTATCTTTAAATAAAAATTTTGGACGAATACTTTCTTTAAATTTATCATTAAATGACATTTTTGATGTTCGCAGAATGGGCACTACCTACAATACAGCTTCATACAGTCAATATATGGCGCGCAGGCGAGAAGTGCGTTTTGTTAAATTTACCGCTATATGGAATTTTGGCAAACAAGATGCTTCTTTATTTAAAAAGAATAAACAAAAAGGCAGCCAAGAAGGCATGGAAGGTGGTGGTTTTTGATAAACTTAGTAATTAGTTTAATTTAATCAACTGTTGTTCCAAAGTATTTATTTTTTCAAGCGTATCTTGTAATTTTTTTTGTTCTAATGCAATTACTTTTTCATTGGCTTTTTCTGTAAATTTTGGGTTATTCAATTTAGCCTCCAAAGTTTTTAAAAATTCCTGAAAGTATTTTAAATCCTCTTCTAACTTCAATTTAGCTTTATTATCTAGCACTTCAGATTTATGTGGAATAAAAAATTGATAGGTATCTACCATAAATGAAAGCCCACTTTCTGTAGTAATTTGAGAATTGTTTTGAATACTACTTAAATTATTAAACTTTATAATCACCTCTTCAAATTGTTTAATAGGAGCATTTTTTATATTGTACAAGCCTATCTGTGTTTTTACCAAAATTTGATTTTGCGTTTTAATATTTCTAACTGTTGTAATAATTTCTTTTGTTAATTCAAACTCTTTTAGTAGTTGGGTATTATATGCAGATACGTGTGGCCACTCTGAAATAATTAAACTTTCGTTTGTATTTCTTTGTTTAATTAAATGCCAAATCTCTTCAGTAATAAAAGGCATCCAAGGGTGCATCAATTTTAAAATCGATTCAAAAAAGTAAATTGTTTTTGCGTGAGTTTCTGCGTCTAATGTTTTTGCTTTGCCATCAATAAATTCAGGTTTAATAATTTCTAAATACCAAGCGCAAAAATCATCCCAAACCAATTTGTATGTAGCCATCAAGGCTTCACTCATTTTATATTTTTTATATAGATCATTAATGAGCTCTAATTGTTCATTTAATCTGTTTTCAAACCAAATGGTAGCTTGTTTATTAATGTTGGGTTGTGCCTTATTCTCTAAACTAAAGCCTTCCATCAGTCTAAACGAATTCCAAACTTTATTTGCAAAATTTCTGCCCTGCATACAATACTTTTCATCAAACATTAAATCATTACCGGCAGGAGAGCAAAGTAGCATACCTACCCTTACCCCATCTGCGCTGTATTGATTTATTAAATCTAATGGATCGGGGCTATTGCCAAGGCTTTTGCTCATTTTCCTACCTAATTTGTCACGCACAATGCCAGTTAAATAAACATTGGTAAATGGTTTTGCATTTACCCATTCAAAACCCGAAATAATCATACGGGCAACCCAAAAAAACAATATTTCGGGCGCCGTTACTAAATCATTGGTTGGATAATAATATTGTAATTCGGCATTTGGTTTCTGTGTTTGAATAACTTTAGAATCAAATACTGTAATGGGCCATAACCATGAAGAAAACCAGGTATCCAACACATCATCATCTTGTTTTATGTCGTTTTCGGTTACAGTATTATTTTGTTTTTTTAATTGCGCTATTGCCTCTTGTTTTGTTTTACAAACAGCTATGTTTCCTTTATTATCATACCAAGCTGGTATTTGTTGCCCCCACCATAATTGACGGCTAATGCACCAATCTTTTACATTACCCATCCAGTGTTTGTATGTGTTTATAAACTTATCGGGTATTAAATTGATATTGTTGTTTAACACATTGTTTAAAGCTGGCTTGCTTAATTGTTCCATCTTTACGTACCATTGCATACTAATGCGTGGTTCTATTACAGCATTGGTTCTTTCGCTGTAGCCAACTTTGTTTTTTATTTGCTCTACTTTAACTAGCAAGCCTTTTGCTTCTAGCTCCTTACTTATTTTTTTTCGGCATTCAAATCTATCCATTCCAACATATATAGGCGATTGGTTAGATATTTTCCCTTCTTTAGTTAAAATGTCTATTGTTTCAAGGTTGTGTTTTTTACCTAATTCATAATCATTTACATCATGTGCTGGTGTTACTTTTAATGCGCCCGATCCAAAATTTTTATCAACGTATTCATCAAAAATAATAGGAATACGTTTGTTAATTAACGGAATAATTACAAACTTGTTTTTTAAGTGCGCATATTTCTCATCATTAGGATTTACACATACTGCCACGTCTCCCATAATGGTTTCTGGCCTTGTGGTGGCAACAGTTATAAAATCAGTTGTGTTTTCAATTACATATTTTAAATAAATTAAATTACTAGATGTTTCTTTATAAATTACCTCTTCATCACTTATAGCTGTTAATCCTTCCGGATCCCAATTTACAACCCGAGTACCTTTATAAATTAATCCTTTATTATATAAATGGATAAAAGCATCAAATACAGCTTCACTTTTATCTGCATCCATGGTAAAGGCTGTTCTATCCCAATCGCAGCTTGCGCCTAGCTTTTTTAGTTGTTGTAAAATAATACCCCCATACTTTTTATTCCACTCCCAAGCAGATTCTAAAAATGTTTCTCGAGATATGTTTTCTTTAGTAAATCCTTGCTCTTTTAAATGGGCTAATACTTTACTTTCTGTTGCAATACTAGCATGGTCTGTTCCTGGCACCCAACAAGCGTTGTAGCCCTCCATACGAGCTTTTCTAATAAGTACATCTTGAATAGTATTGTTTAACATGTGTCCCATATGTAACACTCCAGTAACATTAGGTGGAGGCATTACAATAGTGTAGGGCTTTTTGTTATTGGGCGTAGATTTAAAAAAATGGTTTTGAATCCAAAATTGGTACCATTTATCTTCTATTTGTTTTGCGTCAATTGTTTTTGGAATTTCCATGGGTTCTATCTAATTTTCTAAAATATGTTAATTTTATTACAAAATTAGTGAACTTTTTAAACTCTCTTTATATATTTGAGCTGCACATAATTTAAATTATTAATCGTATGAAATTATTTTTTTCAACTTTAGCTTTAGTTTCTTTTACAACTTTTACTTTTGCTCAAACTGCATCACCTAATTCAGAAAATACTAACGCTCCCGAAATTATTTTTGAAAAAATGACCCATGATTTTGGAAACGTCATGCAGGGTGATAATACAGAATGTGTATTTAAATTTAAAAATACAGGCAAAGAACCTTTAATTATAAGCAATTGCGCTGGCTCTTGCGGATGCACCGTGCCACAATGCCCTAAAGAACCTATATTACCAGGCAAAATGGGCGAAATAAAAGTACGCTATGATAATATGAGAGTTGGCCCCATATCTAAATCTGTTATGGTGGTTTCAAATGCCAAAACAGCTAATATAACCCTTACAATATCTGGAAATATAGCTGCAAAACCAATAGAACAAGCTTTCCCAGTAAATAATACTTCTAAAGAAGCTCCAATAGCAAATTAAAGTTTAACTTTTATTTATTTAAATTATGAAATCTATACTTTCAATTGCAACAATTACTTTTATTTTAATAAGTCATTTTGCTTTAGCTCAACCTTCAATAATACCATCTAATGATACTAACGCACCTAATATTGAATTTGAAAATGATGTGTTAGATTATGGAAGCATCCCATTTGATGCAAATGGCATCAGAGAATTTAAAATAAAAAATACAGGTAAAGCACCCCTTACTATATCAAACGTTTCAGGCGAATGTGGCTGCACAACCGCTGTAATAGATGGGAAACAAGGATGGCCTCAAGAACCAATATTACCAGGCAAATCTGCCATTATAAAAGTAAAATATGATACCAAACGTGTGGGCGCATTTGATAAAAAAGTAACTGTAGTGTCAAATGCCAAATTAGCCTCGATGGTAGTAAAAATTAAAGGTATTGTATTACCTCAAGAAGGCAATCAAAATAATAATACAGCACCTAAAATTGCAGCCCCAAAAGAAACCAAAAGTTTAACTAAAAAGCAAGGTAGCTAATTACTTACAGTAACAATATTTTATTTATGCCTACTACCGATATTGTTTTAAAAGTAATCATAGACGATAACAAAATTCCACAACAAATTAATTGGCATACTAATGATGCTATAGAGCAAGGCGAATGCAAAAGTATGATGCTAGCTCTTTGGGATGCAAAAGAAAACAATACCCTTCGTATAGATTTATGGACAAAAGATATGAGTATAGACGAGATGAAAAAGTTTTATATTCAAAATATCATCACTCTTACAGATACTTACATTCGCGCTACAAACGATGTTGATACAGCCAAACAAATAAAAGATACCATCCAAGCGGTAGGTAAAAAATTAGGAGTTATGCCTGTGGTATAACGGTATAAAAACTACAAAAGCAGCTAAACGCTTAAAAAACTTTAAAACTTATCTTTAAATATTATCTGCAGAAAAGTTTATTGTATTTTTGTAAATCTTATATTAGCAAATAACCAAAATATTTTTTATGCCAAATAATTTATTAAAAGGAAAACGAGGTATTATTACTGGAGCCTTAGATTCAAACTCAATTGCTTGGAAAGTGGCTCAAAGATGCCATGAAGAAGGGGCTACTTTTACTTTAACCAATGCGCCAATAGCTATGCGTATGGGAGAAATAAACAAATTAGCCGAAGAAACAAATTCAAAAATTATTCCTGCAGATGCTACCAATGTTGAAGAGCTCACAAAGCTTTATCAAGATTCAATGAGTCATTTAGGAGGTAAAATTGATTTTGTATTACATTCAATAGGTATGAGTATTAATATTAGAAAAAACATTCCTTACACAGCACTTAACTATGAATACTTTCAAAAAGGAATAGACGTTTCTGCTTTATCATTTCATAAAATGTTGGCGGTAGCGCATCAGTTGGATGCTCTAAATGAACATGCCTCTGTTGTAGCCTTATCTTATGCTGCTGCGCAAAGAGCTTATCCTTTTTATACTGATATGGCAGACATAAAAGCTATGTTAGAAAGCATTGCACGAACAT
The DNA here is from genome assembly GCA_031539425.1 of Bacteroidia bacterium. GTDB lineage: Bacteria > Bacteroidota > Bacteroidia > B-17B0 > Aurantibacillaceae > UBA4416. Next base: position 36,334 of record JAVKLI010000071.1, on the reverse strand, counting down.
TTGGTTACCATTATGGAAAAGAAAAAAAAGTGAGAATAAATACCATTTCTCAATCTCCAACTAAAACTACTGCCGGATCTGGCATCAAAGGTTTCGAAGATTTTTATAACTTTTCAGATGTACAATCACCGCTAGGGAATGCTACCGCAGACGATTGCGCTAATTATACAGTTTGTTTATTTTCGGATTTAACAAGAATGGTAACTATGCAAAATTTGTTTCATGATGGCGGTTATAGCACTACTGGCGTTAGTACCGAACAAATTGAAAAATTCTCTAAATAAGGAAATTACAATTAAATGAGTAGGAGCTCAAAATTAAAAACACACACTTATACATTAGAAGACGAAGACTTTAACGATTATCCATTTGAAGTAATATTAATTTCATCACATGATACTATTTACAAAGTAATTTATTACATCAATCAATTAGTTAATTTACAACTCAAGCTAACTGATACCCTAGAGTTTGAGCTAAATTCATCAGATTGTTTTTTATTTCCATTATTTCAAGATTTTAAAGAAAAAATAGGTGTATCGTTTTCATTAATACCAAATTTTACCAACACATTTGTACCATCAATTAACCAAGCATTAATAGATGATTTATTTAATAATGAAGCTCAAAAACAAGTTTTATTTATTAACGAACTAAACACTACACATTATTTTTTAAAAATAGATAGTGATGATGCAAAAGAGTTGCAACAAAACATCATTCATGTTCTTAACGGCTCAAAGAAGTTTCAATTTATAACAAACTTTCAATTTGACAACTTAAAAGGTAAAAACGAGAAAGCAAAGTTTTTATTTTAGGTATTTTGTGCTTTTAAGCCTATTTATGTCAAATTGAATTTCCAACTTAGTTCTATTTTTGAAAGATTTTTATTTAAACAAAAATAAATTTAACTTTTTTGTTTTTTTAATAATAATTTTAATAAGTTTGTTTTAATTATATGTCTTTAACATGAAAATAATTATTCAAATTATAAGTTTAAAAAAGGATATAGAGTTTAAAGAAGTAAAACAGCTACAAGTAGTAAAAAAATGATAGTACAATAAATTAACTAAAAACAAACAAACAAACAAACAAAAACAATGAAAACACTTATCATAGTCTTTATCTTAAGCACAGGTTTAACTATTTGCGCACAAACAAAAAACATAAGCCCAAAATATCTAACTCAAGAACAATTTGAAAAAAAAATAGACTGGCAGTTAACCCAAATTAAAGAGGTGCCAACCGCTATACAAAACTTAAATATACATAACAATAATGTGCAAAAAACATCAGCAAATGGTGGTAGAATTGTAAGAAGCATTTTTGCGGAAAATATTGTTAACTCTAAACTATTAGCAATAAATACTGAATATGCAGTTTATGCACAAGTGTTATTTGTAGATTCGACAGTGGTTACATCAAGTGCAAGTGGTAATAATCCAATATGGCAACATGCAGCTGGTGCTATTTTTGACCCAACTTCAAAATACTGGGGAAGTAACGGCAAGCCCTTATTAGATAAAGTAGACCTATATTTAGTAGATACCGTATATATTGGAGGTGTATATAAACAAGTTAATTTTAATGTAAATGATACTTTAATTATTGATTGTGTTTGGGGTGCACCAAATAACTCATCATTATTTTCTGCTTTAGCAATATCCTCTCAAAGTGTTAGTTTCAGAATACCTTATTTAACAAATTCAACTGCACATGGTCATTTTTCAAGTATTGTAGATAATGCTGGCGCACCTGTACCAGCTACAAATTATAAAAGAATTAAGCGTGTTTTGTCAACTCGGGATACTTTAAAATCTGCAAATGATGGTTACTTTGTTATCCCCACTAATATTAATGTAGGGGCAGGAGAAATTTTTATGGTATCTGTTGTTTATAAACCAGGTTCAGTAGTACCACCACTGTCAGTTATGTATCAATACCAAGGCGGATCGCCTCAAACTCAAAATTCATTTAGAGCTTATTTTTATTCTGACCCTAGCTCTACTGCTAATTATAATTTTATAGATAAAAAGTCTTATAGCGGTTGTTTTTATCACCATCAGCTAGGTAGATATAACAAATTTACAAATTCTATTTTAAATCTTTGTGGTTATCCTGATTCAGAATCTGGATGGGATATTGGATTTTCTGTAACCTATCCTAACTCAAGCGTTGGCTTAGATGATTTTGAAAAAACAGGCGCTAGCTTAAGTCAAAATTACCCTAACCCGTTTAAAGGTGAAACTACTGTAAAATACACCTTAATAAACCCTGCAAAAAATGTAAGCATCAATATTATTGATATTACTGGAAAAGAAGTTTATAAAACCAATGCTGATAACCAAATTGGTGCACACAGTATTAAATTAGGTTCTCATTTAGCAGCCGGTGTTTATTATTATACACTTAATATTGATGGCGCTACAAGTAGCAAAAAAATGATTGTACAATAAATTTTAAATTTTTAAAATATAAAAAAGAGGCTACCTAAAAGTAGTCTCTTTTTTTTTGAGCTATTTCAATATCTTACTTACATTTACTACAAAAATAATTTTTAAAACTTAAACTTATGTATCCAGAAGCGCTAGTAACCCCAATGAAAAAAGAATTAACCGATTTAGGTTTTCAAGATATTACAACTCCAACAGCCGTAGACGAGGTGTTGAAAAATAAAGGTACCGTATTAATGGTTGTTAACTCTGTATGTGGCTGTGCTGCTGGGGCATGTAGGCCAGGTGTTAAGCAAAGTTTAGAAAATGATAAAAAACCAACTGTATTATCTACCGTATTTGCAGGGTTTGATACAGATGCGGTTGCGCAAGCGCGTACACATTTTGCGCCATATCCGCCGTCGTCGCCTTGTATTGCTTTATTTAAAGATGGTGTATTGGTTCACTTTGTAGAAAGACATAATATTGAAGGCCGTACAGCTGCCATGATTTCGGAACATTTAAAATCAGTGTATAACGAATTTTGTTAATTGATTTTTAATCAATTTTATTTTGACGTTTACATTAACTTCTGAATTTACACCTACTGGAGACCAACCAGAGGCTATCAAAAAGCTGTTAGAGGGGTTAAAACAAAGTGCTAAACATCAAGTATTATTGGGGGTTACCGGCTCTGGTAAAACATTTACCATGGCTAATGTTATTCAGCAATCTGCCAAACCAACTCTCATATTAAGTCATAATAAAACCTTGGCTGCACAGTTGTACAGCGAGTTTAAACAATTTTTTCCTAACAATGCAGTAGAATATTTTGTAAGTTATTATGATTACTATCAGCCAGAAGCCTACTTACCAACTACTGGCACCTATATAGAAAAGGATTTACAAATAAATGACGAAATAGAAAAACTCCGTTTAAGCGCCACATCAGCTTTATTATCAGGTCGTAGAGATGTTATTATTATCAGTTCTGTATCTTGTATTTATGGTATTGGCAACCCTACCGATTTTAGAAAAAATATTATTGAAATTAAACAAGGCGATAAAATTTCTCGCAATAAACTTTTAAATTTACTGGTAGGTGCTCTATATACCAGAGCAGGTAATGACTTTAACCGCAGTACCTTTAGAGTAAAAGGCGATACAGTAGATGTAAACTTATCCTATATAGATGATTGTGTTCGCATTTCATTTTTTGGTGATGAAATAGAAACGATAGAAGTATTTAGAGATGACAATCCTAAATTATTTATACCCCATACAGAGTTTACAATTTATCCGGCAAATATTTTTGTAACAGCACCTGATACTTTGCAAAGGGCTATGGTTGAAATTCAAAATGATTTAACCCAGCATGTAGCTTTATTAAATTTGGAACAAAAGCTAATAGAAGCCAAACGCATTGAAGAGCGAGTAAATTACGATTTAGAAATGATGCGCGAATTGGGCTACTGTAGTGGTATTGAAAACTATTCAAGATACATGGATGGGCGTATACCTGGCACCAGGCCATTTTGTTTGTTAGATTATTTTCCTAAGGATTACTTAATGATAGTTGACGAAAGCCATGTTACTATTGGTCAAATTAGAGCTATGTTTGGAGGTGATTTTTCTCGAAAATCTAATTTAGTAGAATATGGCTTTAGATTACCCTCAGCTTTTGATAATAGACCCTTAAAATTTGAAGAGTTTGAAATCCTCATCAATCAAGTGATATACGTATCAGCCACACCTGCCGATTATGAATTAAATAAAACAGAAGGGGTTGTGGTAGAGCAATTGATAAGACCTACAGGTATTTTAGACCCTATTATTGAAGTGCGACCAGTAACCAATCAAGTAGATGATTTGATAGGAGAAATACACAAAACAGTTTTAAAAAATGATAGAGTGCTTGTAACCACGCTTACCAAACGCATGTCAGAAGAGTTATCGAAATATTTAACCAAATTAAAAATTAAGTGTCGCTACATACATAGTGAAATAGATACTTTAGAAAGGGTTGAAATTTTAAGACAATTGAGAGCAGGTTTGTTTGATGTGTTAATAGGTATTAACTTATTGCGCGAAGGGCTTGATTTACCAGAAGTTTCATTGGTATGTATACTAGATGCGGATAAAGAGGGGTTTTTACGAAACGTGCGTAGCTTGGTTCAAACTACAGGGCGTGCTGCACGTAACGTAAACGGAAGGGTAATTATGTATGCCGATAAAATAACAGATAGCATGCAAACAACTATTACTGAAACAGAACGCCGCAGAGAAAAACAAATACAATATAATGTAACTCATGATATTACCCCAGTGCAAGCAGGTAAAAAATCGTTATTAAAACCAAACCCTACAGGGTTTAAGCCATATATTGAACCTGAAATATCAAACATTGCAGCTGAGCCAGTAACAAAATATATGACTAAGGATGATATAAAAAAACAGATTGTTAAATTAAAAACAGAGATGACAAGAGCCGCTAAATCTATGGATTATATAGAAGCAGCTAGATTACGTGATGACATGTTTGCGCTTGAAAAGCTCTTGTAAAATAGTTTTTCACTTTTTTATTTCTAATTGATTTTGTTCATTTATAATTAGCACTTCATCATCAATTAAATGATTGATGATTTCAACAATGGTGTTTGGTTTAGAATAAATGCTTTGAATAACATTATCAATTGTTAAGCTATCTTGAGAAACAAGGCTGATGATTTTATTCTTTAACTCTAAATAATGTGCTGATGATTTTTTTTTATTATTAAGACATACATCACACACGTTACAATTTTGATAATCGGTTTCATTAAAGTAAGCTAATAGCAATCTACTCCTACAAATATGTTTACTTTCTATGTAATGCACCATTGATGCTAACTTGGCATTAACCGTTGCGCTTAAGTTTTTATAATTATGTAATTGTAAAGGCTCTATTTTAATATTTTGTCTGTTATGTAAAAAAACAAGTTTAGGTAATCCCGTTTGGGCTTCGTATAAAATTATTTTTTGTTTGTGTAAAAAAAATAATTTTTGTATTAATTCAAACTCCGATATTTTGCATCGATAAGCTAAATCTTTTTCTTTAATAGTAACAGGTTGATTGAACACTCCGCCATAACTTCTTAAAATGGTTTTAATTAAAAAGTCGTACGATTGGTTTTTTAGTTGAAAATTATACAGTTGTTCTTTATTAAAGTTAACTTGAATTTTAGATGGTTCGTAATGTGTTTCTAAAAATTGAAAATACCCTTCACGCTCCAAACATTTTATAGCGTTAAATATGATAGAGGTGCTAATTTGGTAGGCTTTAGAAATTTCATATAAATCTATATGACTTACAAAGCCATTGCCACTATCTACAGCTATTTGAAAGTAGTTGCAAATAGCTTGATACACCTGATTAATTTGAGCTTGAGTAGGAATTTTTGTTTTACAAAACGATTGTACATCAAGTATATCTTTTTTTGTAGTTAAAACAATGGAATAGGCATTTAGCTCATCACGCCCGGCCCTACCTGCTTCTTGAAAGTAAGCCTCTATATTTTCTGGTAAATCTAAATGTACTACAAATCTTACATTAGGTTTATCAATACCCATTCCAAATGCATTGGTGGCTACCATTAGTTGAACTTCATCATTAAGCCATTTTTGTTGCGCTGTTTGACGCAACTGTATTGTCATTCCTGCATGGTAATGGGTGGCATTCATTTTATTTTCATTTAACCACCTTGATATAGATTCGGTACGTTTTCGATTTCTTACATAAATAATTCCAGAACCGTTGATGGTATTAATAATTTTAAATAATCTATCGTATTTGTTTTCTTCAAATAGTACTATATAGTTTAAGTTTTTTCGTTCAAAAGATTTACGAAATAAATTGCATTTTGGTATTTCTAATTTTTCTTTTATTTCTTCAATTACTTCTTTTGTGGCACTTGCAGTAAGTGCAATTATAGGCGCTTTAGGAAATAGGTTTTTTAATTCGGAAATTTTTAAATAGCTTGGTCTAAAATCATGCCCCCATTGTGATATACAATGAGCCTCATCTACTACAATATAATTAACATTTAAATTTGCCATTTGCTCTTTAAATACTTCGTTTAATAACCTTTCGGGGGATACATATAAAAATTTTATTTGGTTTTCAAAAGCGGCATTTATAATTTGTTCAATTTCTTTTTGATTTAATAAGGAGGTAATTGCTGCTGCTGCAATATTTTTTTTATTCAAATTAGCTACTTGGTCTTTCATTAATGATATTAATGGCGATACTACTATACATAAGCCTTCTTTCATTAGGGCTGGAATTTGAAAACAAATAGATTTGCCACCTCCTGTTGGTAATAGGGCTAATGTATCGTTATTGTTACATGCAGATTGAATGATTTCTTTTTGAAGTGGCCTAAATGCATGATGCCCCCAATACTTTTGTAGGTAATAGTTGCTATCGTTTTGAGCATTTAACATAATAACTTATAAATATGCTAAATGGCTGAATTAATTAATCCTAACTAAGTTAAAATTTTTAGGCTTGGTTACAATTAATGGAAATTTTTCAATTTTAACAGAGCTGCTATCTAAGCCGTAGGCTTTGGCTTCACTTAAGCTAAAGCGTTTTAAAAAGAAATACACACGCAAAATAATTTTTTCAAATAATGGTAATTCATTTTCGAATGATAAAAATTTTTCAAGTACCACAAACTTAAAATCTCCTATTACATTATTTTTGTTTAATGATGCGTAACGACTGGTAACGTCTACCTCTTTTGATTTTACAAGGTCTTCTACTACTTTTTTAAACATTAAATTAATTTTTGGAGCTACTCTAAATCCAAGTCTAAATTCTACATGTACAATATCATCTGTTGCAATATGCGTAACTTTATACTCCATTTTATATGGTTCATCAACTACATTAACATGTACAAACCAATAAATATCGGCTCGTTTTGGGCGTTTTTGTAATATAGAATAAATGGCTTTAGATTCTATATGATCGGGCGTGTAGGCAGCAGACATATACACTAAGTGGGTGGCGTATTTGGGAATACTTTCATCATGACTTAAATCTATCAATTGTTGTTTGTAATCTATTAATGGTAATAATTCAACATAACGTTTTCGGATTTTTTTAGAAATAATCCATACAGTCATCACACTCATTAATAAACAAGATATAAGCAAGGTGATATAACCTCCATGAAAAAATTTGGTAAGATTGGCTAATAAAAAAGAAATTTCAATAGTAGCATAAGTAGTAATAATACAGTAGATGATGTATTTTGGATACCGTTTAGCATGTAGGTAAAAATTTAATAAAATAGTTGTCATGAGCATACAAAGCACTATAGCTAAGCCGTAGGCTGCAGTCATTTTTTCAGATTGTTTAAAATGTAATACAACACCTATACAGCCTGCAAGTAATAACCAATTGATAGAAGGAATATATAATTGACCTTTTAAGTTTGATGGGTGATTGACTTTTACTTTAGGCCACAAGTTTAGGCGCATAGCTTCGTTTATTAAACTAAAAGATCCACTAATGAGTGCTTGCGACGCAATAATAGCAGCAGCTGTAGCAATAATGATACCTATTGGTAAAAATGATTCGGGTAATATGGCATAAAATGGGTTGGAAACTTTCATGTTGCTTAACGTTTCTCCTTGGTGTGAAATAAGCCAAGCACCTTGTCCAAAATAATTTAACACCAAACAAGTTTTTACAAATATCCAGCTAATTCTGATGTTTTGTTTACCGCAATGGCCTAGGTCTGAATATAAAGCTTCGGCACCAGTAGTGCATAAAAATACAGCGCCCAATACTAAAAATCCAGCGTGGTGGCATTTTAATAAATTAATTGCATAGTAAGGATTGAGTGCTGAAAAGATAGAGATATTTGAAAAAATCTGAGAGATACCAAATATAGCCAGCATTAAAAACCAACAAAACATAATGGGGCCAAACCAATTGCCAATAATTTTGGTGCCAAATTGTTGAATAAAAAACAAGGCAAACAGAATTCCTATCACAATGGGTACAGTGTTTATGGTTTCATTAAACACTCTTAATCCCTCAATAGCTGCAGATACTGAAATAGGTGGGGTAATAATACCATCTGCTAAAAGGGCGCTACCGCCAATAATAGCAGGCACTATTAACCATTTAAACTTGGTACGTTTTAATAAAGTAAATAACGAAAATATACCACCTTCACCTTTATTATCTGCACGTAGTGTGAGGATTACGTATTTAAAAGTAGTTTGTAAGGTAAGTGTCCAAAAAATACAAGAAATTCCGCCCTTAACCAAATCGGCGTTAATAGGCATTTTACCTACTATTTCAGACATAACATATAATGGCGATGTTCCTATATCTCCATAAATAATTCCTAAGGTAATTAGTAAACCTGCATATGTAATTTTATTATGGTCGTTATTGTGAGATTGAGACATGGTGAATTTTTTAATAATTAAATTTAAAAGTTTTATAGTGTTTTAAATTATAAGGGTAATTTAAAAATAAGCATCTAATTGTTAATTGCTGTTCCATATTTCCCAAGTTTTTTGAGCTTGAAACTGAAGCATGTTTAATCCGTTTAAGGTAACAGCAGTAATTCCTTTTTGCATAAATAATGTGGTTTCTGGATTATAATTTAAGTCTATTAGTAAATGAGTTGAAGTTACATATTGATAAGGGATTTCGGGGGCTTGATTGATAAATTTACCTGAACCAAGTGGTGTGCAATTAATAATGAGTGTGCATGTTTTTAAAATAGTTTCGTTTAATTGTGTATAATGAAGTGTATTATCGGTTTGAACATGAGATGTTGAACTTACATAAAACACTTTAATACCAAATTGATTGAGAGCATACTCGATAGCTTTGGATGAACCGCCAGTTCCTAATATTAAGGCTGATTGATGGCTCGGGGATAAAAATGGTTTGATGCTTTTTGAAAAACCAAAAGCATCGGTATTATAACCAATTAGGTATGGTTTGTTATATTGCCAATTAATTTTAATGCAATTAACGGCATTAATAGTTTGCGCATCTTGGGTTAGTTCGTCTATATGTTTTATAATATCGGTTTTAAATGGTGAAGTTACATTTAATCCTGATAATTTATTTGCATGAATTAATTCAAATAATGAATTTAGATTTTGTATTTCAAAATTTGTGTATGTAGCATCTACAAGGTTTTCTTGAGCAAAAAGTGTATTAAAGTGATTTTTTGAAAATGTGTGTGCAAGTGATTTTCCTATTAAACCAAAGTTTTTCATATTTTTTTTAATCTCGTTCGTCTATAATTTGTTCGGGCTTAAACTTTGAGAGGTCTAAGGTAAATACGTTATCTAACACTTTGGTTTGTGTGTCAAACGTTTTTATATCGTAAACTTGTTTGGTGTTATCTCTCATAATTACAACCATTTTAACAATACGTTTTTTAACTTTGTCGATATATAAATTGATGGTATGAAATTTTTTTTTATCGGGTTTAATGGTAGGGTTTAAGGAAATGATTTCGTAAGTGATACCTTTTATTACTTCCTGTTTTTGTAATTTGTATTTATAGCCTTTTTCGTAAAGTGTAAATATATTGTTTGGCGAAATCTGATCGGGGTTTGATTCGTTTACATTTTTTATGGTAACTTCAATAGCGTCTTTATTATATGTATAAATACTTTTAGAATCACAATAAATAATGTTACCTGGAATTTCTAAAAGGTATTTACCTTTTTTTAAAGTTAATTTTCCGTTCCATTTATCTTCTTTTCCTTCTTTTGAAACTGTTGTAAATAGATATTCTGCAATTATTGATGCGTAAGTTTTATTAACGGCGCTTAATTCATTTAAAATTTTTGTTGCTTTAGGATCATTGTCTTGAGCTGATAATGATAAGGGAACAGCATATAACATGATTGTAAAAAAAATATTTTTCATTTTTAAAATTGTTATTTGTTGTTAGGGTTTGTAAAATATTTATAAAATAATGGTATTGTTTCAATACCTTTAAAATAATTATCTAAGCCATAATGTTCGTTAGGTGAGTGTAAGCCATCGCTATCAAGTCCAAATCCAAAGAGGATGCTATCCAAGGCTAGTTCTTTTTTAAATAAAGCTACAATTGGAATACTGCCGCCGCCAAATGTTGGATATGGTTTTTTACCATAAGATATTTCCATAGCTTTTGATGCTGCTTTGTAACCATTAGATGTCATAGGTACTAAAACGGGTTCACCGCCATGGTGGGGGGTTACTTTTATTTTAACAGAAGGTGGTGCAATTTTGGTTAAATGTTTTTGAAATAATTCGCTTATAGTATGTGAATCTTGATTGGGTACTAAGCGCATAGATACCTTAGCGTAGGCTTTCGATGGCAACACTGTTTTAGCACCTTCGCCAATATAACCACCCCAAATTCCGTTAATATCAAGGGTTGGACGAATACCTGTTCTTTCAATGGTAGTATAGTTTTTTTCGCCTTGCTCTTGTTCTATATCTAAATCTTTTTTATAATCGTTAATATTGAAGGGTACTTGGTTAAATTCTTTTCTTTCAACATCAGAATAATTTAATACGCTATTATAAAATTCAGGAATGTTAATGTGATTATTTTCATCATGCAAGCTAGCCAACATTTTACATAACACATTAATAGGATTTGCAACGGCACCTCCATACACGCCGCTATGTAAGTCTCTGTTAGGGCCGGTAACTTCTACTTCCATGTATGCTAATCCTCTTAGTGCTACATCTATACTTGGAGTATCATTTGCAATGATTGATGTATCTGAAATTAAAATAATATCGGCTTTAAGTTTTTCTTTGTTAGCTATTACAAATAAACCTAAATTTGGAGAGCCTACTTCTTCTTCACCTTCAATCATAAATTTAACATTACAAGGTAAGGTATTTGTTTTTATCATGGTTTCAAAGGCTTTTACGTGCATGTACATTTGTCCTTTGTCATCGCAGCTGCCTCTAGCAAATATGGCGCCATTGGGATGAATAGCTGTTTTTCTAATTACAGGTTCAAATGGGGGAGAATCCCACAGGTTTAAGGGATCTACTGGTTGCACATCATAATGTCCGTAAACTAACACGGTAGGTTTGTTTTTATCTATTATTTTTTCGGCATACACTACAGGGTTGCCTTTGGTTTCGCATAGTTCTACTTTATCTGCACCGGCATCATTTAAACTTTTCATTACTGCTTGTGCAGTGGTTATCATCTCTTTTGATTTGGAGGGGTCGGAACTGATTGATTGAATTTTTAACAAATCAATTAACTCGTCTATAAATCGTTGTTTGTTGTTTTGAATGTAGTTGTTAATTTGAGTTGGCTCCATGGTGTATTGTTATTTATCTTAAAATTAATAATCGGTTAGTGTCCATTTTTATCATTACAAAAAGTAATATGGTAAAGCTCCAAAGTGATGATCCGCCGTAGCTAAAAAATGGAAGTGGTATTCCTATTACGGGTACTAATCCTATTGTCATACCAATATTTATGGCTGTATGAAAAAATAAAATTGAAGCTACACCATAACCGTATAGTTTAGAATATTTAGAACGTTGTCTTTCGGCTAAGTACATTACTCTTAAAATTAGTCCGAGCTCTAAAACAATAACTATAAATGAACCTACTAATCCCCACTCTTCGCCTACGGTACAAAAAATAAAATCGGTATCTTGCTCTGGAACAAATTCATATTTGGTTTGAGTACCTTGCAAAAAGCCTTTACCTAAAAAACCGCCAGAACCAATTGCAATTTTAGATTGATTAACATTGTAACCTTCTTTTTTTACGTTAATGTTACCTCTCCCAAGCAATACGTCTATTCTAGTTTTTTGATGTTTTTCTAATTTATTGTATAATACATTTGTTTCAAAAACGGTAAAGTATGAAGCTGCTAAAAATAAAAGTAAATAAATAATAGATTTTGTTTTTCGACGCATTAAGGTAAAAGTTAAAATTCCAATAATTGTAATGACTATAAACATATAATATATTGGGTAAATGAGCGATAATATAAAAAGTATGGTAAATCCAAAACAGATTAGTAAAAAATTAATAGATAGACCTTCTCTGTATAATACAACAATAAATGAAACAAACACAATGGCTAATCCCGTTTCTAATTGTAATACTTTAATGATAACTAAGGGTATGGCAAATAAACACACACATACAAATACTGCTTTGTATTGAAAATAAAATGCTTTTATTTTATTAAAGTTATGTGATTTAACATTTAATTGCCGATTACTTAAATATTTGGCAATAGCTAAATTGGTAGCAAACTTCATAAATTCAGCAGGTTGTATTCCAAATTCTCCAACTCTAAACCAGGAGCGGCTACCTTTAATTTCTTTACCAAAATAGGGCACTAATAGGCAAGCGGTTAAAAATAATAAATATAAAAAGTATGAAAACAAAGGGTAATATTTGGCTTGAATTAATAACAAAATAACTGCTATAATTAAAGAAGAGATTATCCAAAGTAGCTGTTTGCCATATTTTTGAGACATGTCAAATAGATGTTGATGCTCATCATTGTATACAGCGGCATATATATTTAACCAGCCCATTAATACCAGTATCAGATATAAACTCACTGTTATAATATCAACATTATGAAATATGTTGTGTTGTGTTGTTCTCAATGATGTTCGTTTGAAATGAGGTTTTTTCTATTTATTAAATCTGAATTTACAATTCTTGTTTCTAAATCTAGGTTAGATACTTTTCCTGTTAAATATTTTTCTATCATTAGTCCAACAATAGGTGCAGACCATGTGCCGCCAAATCCTGCATTTTCTACTAAACATACTATGGCAATTTTTGGATTTTGACGAGGGGCAAATGCTAAAAATACAGCATGAGAATCACCATGTGGGTTTTCTGCAGTACCAGTTTTACCGCATACTTCAACGTTTTTTATTTTACTCATAAAACCTGTACCTTGATCTACACACATTTGCATGCCATCATGCACTAAATCATAAGCATAGGCACTTTGAACATGTGTGTAATGCTTTACTTTAAATTTTTTATTTTCTCTTTTTTCAATGCCTATGCTTTTAATGCAATGTGGAGTGTAATAGTAGCCTCTGTTAGCAACAGATGCAATAACATTAGCCATTTGTAATGGCACCAAGGTAAGCTCGGCCTGACCAATGCCAAGTGAAATAACGGTATTGCTACGCCAATGGTTTTTGCCAAACACTTTATTATAATAGGTAATTGAAGGTAAATTACCGGGCCTGTCATAAGGCAAATCGCCACCCAAGTGGGTATTTGGGCCAAATGATTTTACACATTCTCTCCAATAATTATAACCTTCTTCAAAACTGTCATGTTTTTTATGGTCTACAATTTCTCTAAATACATAACAAAAATAAGAGTTGCAAGAGTGTGCAATAGCTCCAGGTAAATCTTGTGCAGCATGAGGGTGGCATTTTGGACGCCCCCCCATAGGTGGATAGCCTCCTAAGCAAGGGTATTTGGTTGTTTTGGTAATAACAGAATCGTTTAATGCTATTAGTGCATCTATTATTTTAAAAGTAGAGCCTGGAGGATACATGCCTTGTATGGCTCTATTAAATAAGGGTTTTTTGAGTGTATCATAAAATAACTTGGTAAAATTTTTGTTACGTTCTTTACCACCTACTAATAAATTAGGATCGTATGAAGGGCTTGAAACTAAACATAGTATTTCTCCGGTAGACGGCTCAATAGCAACTATAGCTCCTTTTTTTCCGCTCATTAGTTTTTCGCCATAAGCTTGTAAGCCAATATCTATAGTGCTGTGTAAGGGTATACCAGGTTGCGCTAAAGTATCAAATGCGCCATTCATATAGTTGCCTTTTGTTTTATTATGTACATCAACCATAATAATTTTGACACCTTTTTTCCCTCTTAAATAGGCTTCATAAGACTTTTCTATTCCGCTAATACCCACATAATCGCCTTCTTTGTAGTAAGGGTTTTGTGCTATAACCTGTTTATTTGCTTCTCCTACATATCCAAGTAATTGGGCCGCCGATGGATATTTGTATTTTCGTATGGTTCTTTTTTGTAAATCAAACCCCTGAAATCGGTATAATTTTTCTTGAATTAGAGCAAATGATTGTTTTGATAATTGCTTTTCAAATACATATTCTTTTCGGGGTGAATTGGGTGGTAATGAAAATTTCCTGATTTTTTGTACAAATTCAAGTTTCAAAATTTCTAAAATTTGACATAATAAATTGGTGTCACATTGCTTTACTAATTTAGGTGTAACCAATAAGTCATGGGAAATTTCATTATACACTAATAATTCATTATTTCTATCGTATATATAGCCTCTTGGCGGATAATCTGTTCTGTTTCTAAAAGTATTGTTTTTAGCGTCAAATTTATATTGGTCATCTATTATCTGAATGTAATATAACCGACTGATATATATAATAAAAATAAAACAAAAAAAAGAACCAATAATATACTTTCTATCGATATATGGATCGGCTATAATACTCATCTTTTATTATAAGTATTATTGTTTGTAATTAAATATTGTAAGAGTATTACTATTACATATGTAAAAAATGAACTTATAATAATTTTAAGTAGTGTTATAAAAAATTCATCAATTCTAAATATATCAATATAAAAAAATACTGTTTGATGCGTTAAAATACAAATTGCTGTATAAGAATAAAATGTGCTTCTGCCTATTGAACTTGAGTTAATTAGACCACTTCTAAAGCTATCTTTTCGGGGGAGCATAAAGTTAAGTAAATGGTACCTAGTAAATGCCAGGCATATGCAGGCTAAGGCATGTACACCCATTGTATTAAAAAACATATCCATTATTAATCCTAATAAAAAGGCAATTAACAACATGATGTTTTTATTTAAATCTATTGGTAATATAATAATGAGGATTACATATGGAAACATAATGATAAAGTTACCCAAGTGTATATTTTGAAATACAGTTACTTGAGTAATCATAATTACAAAAAAGGTAAATATGTATTTTAAAATTTTATTTATCATTTAATCACTTGGGACGACGCCTCTAATTTTTGCATTTCATCTTTATATAAAGATTTTATGATGGTAACTCTATCTACTTTATTCATGTCAGCGCTAAGTTTAATTTTTACAGTGTATACTAAACTTTGTTCGTTTGTAAAAACATCTTCTACTGTTCCAACTACGATGCCTTCTGGAAAAATATGAGATAAATTACTTGTAATAACAGTATCTCCTTTGTAAATATTAACATGGGTTGGTATATCATTTAAATTGCATATTTGATAGTTATCGCCTTCCCAAGATAATGTTCCGTTACTTCCTTCCCGTTTTAATTTACAATTAATAACCACATCTTTGTGTAAGATAGACATAACGGAGGCAAAGTTACTACTAACATCTTTAATAATACCTACTATTCCAAAATCATTGATTACGCCCATATCTTTACCTACTCCTTTTGTGTACCCAGAATTAAGTGTTAAAAAATTATTTCGTTTATTGGTTGTATTATAAACAGCTTTGCTATATATGTATTCATAAGCTTGTTTGTAAATAGTATCCTGTATTGTTTTGTTTGATGGATAGCTATATAACCCTCGTTTGATGTATTGTATTAAATATTTATTTTGTTGGGCTAAATGTTCATTTTCTTCTTTTAAGAAAAAATAAGTCCTCATGTTGTCATACTTTTCATACACATTAGCTGATATATAATTAGCAGAGCTAATAATTGAAACAGCTTGATAAGATTGGCTTAAAACTATAAGCGTTATTGAAATAGAAATATATAATAAACAAAATAAATTAAAGCTGTAGCGTTGTATAAATTTTAAAATTCTTTGCATTGTCGCTGCAGCTAATTTTTATTCTATTTGTTATCTAATTAAGAATGGAAAATTATCTACATTTTTTAAAGCTATGCCAGTTCCTCTAGCTACAGCTCTTAGTGGGTCTTCGCACACGTGTACTTGTAATTTAGTTTTAAGAGAAATACGTTTATCTAAACCTCTCAGTAAAGAACCGCCTCCTGCTATATAAATTCCTTTTTTGTAAATATCTGCAGCTAGCTCTGGCGGGGTCATTTCGAGTGCATTTAGTATCGCTTCTTCAATTTTTAATATTGATTTATCTAAACAATGCGCCATTTCTATATAGCTTACAAATACTTCTTTGGGTATTCCTGTCATTAAATCTCTACCTTGTACGCTCATGTCCGATGGTGGATTATCTAGCTCTGTAAGGGCCGCACCTACTTCCATTTTAAGCTGCTCGGCGCTGCGTTCTCCAATAAGTATATTGTGTCTTCTGCGCATATATTCTTCAATGTTGGCATTAAAGTCATCGCCTGCGATTCTTATAGATTTGTCGCAAACAATTCCGCCCAGAGCAATAACAGCAATTTCTGAAGTACCCCCGCCTATATCAATTACCATGTTTCCCATTGGCTCTTCTACATCTATACCCATTCCAATAGCTGCTGCCATAGGTTCATGAATCATGTATACTTCTTTTGCTCCTGCGTGTTCGGCACTATCTCTAACGGCTCTTTTTTCAACTTCTGTGATGCCACTCGGGATGCAAATTACCATACGTAATGATGGGCTAAAAAATCGATTTTTTTTGCCTATCATTTTAATCATTCCCTTTATCATTTCTTCGGCAGCCTGAAAATCAGCAATAACACCATCTTTCAAAGGCCGGATAGTTTTAATGTTTTCAGGGGTTTTGCCATGCATCAATTGGGCTTGTTTACCTACAGCAATTACTTTATTAGTTGTTCTATCTATTGCTACAATACTAGGTTGATCTACCACTACTTTATCATTATGAATAATAATAGTATTTGCGGTACCTAAGTCTATTGCAATATCTAATGTGAGTAAGTCGCGTAATGCCATAATTTTAATTTTTGAAGTTCAAATATAATCAATGTTTGAAATGTCTGACACCTGTAATAACCATACTTAAGTTATTTTTTTTACAGTAATCAATAGTTAATTGGTCTTTTATAGAGCCTCCTGGTTGAATAATATGCTGAATTCCTGCACTGTGCGCAATTTCTACGCAATCTGCAAATGGAAAAAAAGCATCACTTGCCATAACTGCCCCTTTTAAATTAAAATTAAATTTTTGTGCTTTTATAATGGCGTGCCGTAAAGCATCAACTCGAGAGGTTTGCCCACAACCGCTAGCTAAAAGTTGCTTGTTTTTTACCAAAACAATGGTATTTGATTTAGATTGTTTTGCAATTTTATTAGCATATAATAAATCTTCGATGTCTAATTTACTTGGTTTAACATCTGTTACACAGGTTAAATTTTGTTCACTTTCTGTTTGTGTATCTCTATCTTGCCAAAGCGTACCATTTAAAATGCTTCGAAATATTGTTTTTTGAAGCTGAATGGGATGGTATTTTAATAGTATTCGGTTTGGTTTTGATGTAAAAATTTTAATAGCTTCTGCATCAAAGTTGGGCGCTAAAATTATTTCAAAAAATAGTTTATTAATTTCGTTTGCTGAGGCAACATCTACTGTTGAATTGCAAACTAAAACACCTCCAAAGGCCGATTCAGGATCTCCGGCTAAGGCTTTTTGCCACGCTTCTAACAACGTATTGGCAGAGGCCACGCCACAGGCATTATTATGTTTGATAACTGCAAATGTAGTTTCATTTTCAAACTCATAAATTAAATTTAAAGCGGCATCTACGTCTAATAGGTTGTTATATGATAATTCTTTACCCGAAAGTTTTTCAAATACATCGTTTAATTTACCTTGATACCAACCCTTTTGGTGTGGGTTTTCGCCATAACGCAAGGGTGTGTTTAAGTTATTTGATTGATTAAAGTAATTAAATATACAAGCATCATAATAGCTTGTATTTGCAAATGCTTTTTTAGCAAGCATTTTACGGGTATTATAGGTGATGGCTCCGTTATTATTTTTTAATTCGTTTAAAAGTACCTCATAGGTATTTGTTGATGAAATAACAGCAACATCGTTAAAATTTTTGGCAGCCGCTCTTATTAATGAAATGCCGCCAACGTCAATTTTTTCTATAATGTCTTCTTCAGAAGCATTAGATTTTACAGTATCTTCAAATGGATATAAATCTACAATAACAAGGTCTATATGATTGATTTCATGTTGGTTAATCTGAGCTTGGTCATCGGTATTTGATCGTCTGTTTAAAATGCCCCCAAATATATGAGGGTGTAAGGTTTTAACTCGTCCGCCTAATATTTCCGGAAAGTGGGTTAAATCTTCTACAGCAATAACAGGAATATTTAAAGATTCAATAAAAGTCTTGGTACCACCGGTACTAATTATTTTTACAAAATTGCTGTGTAGTTGTTCAATTAACGGAGCCAACCCGTTTTTATTGTATACAGATACTAAAGCAAATTGAGGTTTTATGTCGTACATATTTTGTGTAAAAAAAAATCGAGTCAAAAATACAGTTTCAATGTGCTAATACAACTGCTGTTGAAAAGTAGTTTAAAAGATATTTAAACGAGGTTTTATGGTTCAATCTTGAAAAAGTAAATTTGATATTTAATAATATAAAGGACCTTCTAAATTAAATTTACATTTAAATCTTTTATTTCAAAATTAAAACCCGCTTGTTGTATTTTTGTATTATTAACCATATAACCTGAAGTAAGCATACAAGAAAGCTCTCCCAGTATTATTTTTAAAAACCAAGTTGGAATTTTTATATTTAAGTTTATAAAGCTGTATTTACGATTTATCTGTTTGGTAAATTCTAAATTGGTGCAATTATCTGCTACAGCATTATAAATGCCATTTTGTACCTGGTTTGTTATTAAATATAAATAAAGTTGAATTAAATCTTTTATACAAATCCAAGATACTATTTGCTGCCCAGTTCCCAAAGGTAGTAACAGCCCTTTTTTTGCTAATGAAACCATTTTTTGTAAGGCACCTCCACGTGTAGAAATTACTATACCAAGCCGTAAAATAATGACATTAATTTCGAGGGTTTGCAACCTTTGAGCGGCCTGTTCCCATTGTACGCAAAGTTGAGATAAAAAATCTTGACCCTGCTTATCATTTTCATTGAATGCTTGTGATGAGCTAGCATGATGGTTATAATACCCAATTGCTGAAGTAGAAATGAGATGTTTTATATGTTGAAATTTATGCGCTTTAATTATTTTATGTAAAAAATATAAAGGCTCAATTCTACTTTTAACAAGCACTTCTTTTCTACTTTTTGTCCAACGTTTTGCTGCAATATTATCGCCTGATAGGTTAATAATGGTGCTCACGTTTTTAAGCGCGTCTAAATCAATGATATTTTGAGATGGGTTCCAATAATACACGTTTTTAAATCCAACTCTATTTTTTACTCTTGAAAGGTATTTAACTTGACACCCTGTAGTTTCTAATACCTTTCCTAATGCAGAAGCTATATATCCCGTGCCTATGATAAGTAATGTTTGTTGTTTCATAAATAAAAAGGTATTTATTTACAACAAAAATAAGTTAATGCTGATAACGATCAGTTAAATGATATAACTTATATTCAAAAGAATAAATAGTAGCATGTTTTAACTCTCTTAACACTTACTGGATTATTTTAGTGTTTTTTAAATTTTATTAATTTGGCAAATCATCTAGTATAAATAATGCAGTATCATAAAATTCAAAATAGCTTTAAGTTAACTATCATTTTATTAATTTTTAAAACTTTTGTGGGCATGAGTTTGTTTTCTCAAAATGTAAACCCTGCTAATTTTTGTAATGAAATAAGTGATAAGGAAGCGATAAAACTATACACTAAATCGTTAAACAGAAAAAAGTATAATAAAAAAGAACGTGCCGAATTATTGCACAAATGTATTGAGTTAGAACCCAACTTTACAGAAGCTTTTTGGTTATTGGCAAATGAACACATTGTTCATTCCAAATTAGAAAACAAACCGTTTAAACCCGCAGTGCCTTATTTGTATTCTGTTTTAAAAACGTGCCCTCAATTTCACTCTAATATTTATTATTATATAGGATTTCATTATTACGAAGAGTTTAAAAACGACTCTGCTACAAAATACCTGCAGCAGTTTATAGATTTTAAAGACGAGAATCCTAAAAAATTTTCTAAAACGTACGATGCAGAAATCTATCAAGCGGGAGAAATGCTCAAATCAATAAACAAAGAAAATGAATTAAAAAAGAAAATTGTAGCCTTTACGCCTTCTATTGTTAAAGGTGTTTCTACTGAAAAAGATGAATACTTAGCTTATGTATCTCCTGATGATAAATATTTTTTTTATACCCGAAAGGTAACCCCAACTAGCAAACATAGTTTTTATAGTATGGATAGAGATGTGGAACAATTTACCTACTCATTAAAACAACTTGATAACACTTACAGTTCTGGTGAAGCAATGCCGCTTCCATTTAATCAAAACGATAATAACCAAGGCGGCTGCGCCATATCAATTGATAATAAAGTGATGTATTTAGCCATTTCTAAAACAGAAGCTAACAATGAAACCAATTGTGATATTTATGTTACCAATAAAGTTTATGATGATTGGATGCCTATACGTAAACTAAGTAACAATGTAAACCATCCAAAATACTGGGATTCTCAGCCTAGTTTGAGTTCAGATGCTAACACCTTGTATTTTGCAAGTAATAGGCCTGGTGGCTATGGCGGTATTGATATTTATTATACTACAAAAGATGAAAAAGGAAATTGGAGCATTCCTATAAATATGGGGCCAAAAATAAATACACCCGATGATGAAAAAACGCCTTTTATACATCCAGATAACGAAACGTTTTATTTTAGTAGCTCTGGTCATTATGGCTTTGGTGGATTTGACATTTACTATAGTCGAAAAAATAACGAAACTAACGAATGGCAAAAAGCTGAAAACATAGGCTCGCCAATAAATACAGATCAAGACGATATAGGCCTCATTATTAGCTCAGATGGGAAAACAGCCTATTTATTTTCAAATCAAAATTTGGATAAACAAAATAACTTATCAAAAAATAGTTTTGATTTATATTCATTTAACCTATATGACGAGGCAAAACCACACGCAACAACCTTCGTTAAAGGCTCTGTTACAGATACTGAAGGAAACGAAATAAAAGGGGCTAAAATTGAAATAATAAATACCGTTACTAAAAAAAAGACCCAAGCTATACTTGATACCATTGATGGCACTTTTATGAGTGCATTAAATGCAAAGCAAACACAACCCCTATTGGTTACGCTAAAGAAAAAAGGATATGGTTTTTCCTCAAAATTAATAGACCCTACAAGGTCAAATATTGATACATCTTTAGCAACCATTCAATTACAATCAAATAATGCAATAAAAGGCAGTGCATTTGTGTTAAATAATCTCTATTTCAATTCTAACTCGTCAGAAATTAAACAAGAGTCTATGGCTGTACTTAACGCTTTTATTGAGTATTTAATTGAAAATGATAAATTAATTATAGAAATAGCCGGTCATACGGATAACCTTGGTATAGAAACAGATAATCTTAAACTATCTGCCGATAGAGCTAAAGAAGTAGCTACCTATTTATATACAAAGGGCATACCAAAAAGTAGAATTTCGCACACAGGCTATGGCTCTAAAAAGCCCATAGCTGAAAACGCTTCAGAAATAGGACGCTCTAAAAATAGACGAACCGAAATATTGATAAAATAAATTATTGTACATTTTATTTTAGTGAGATGTTATCTCCAAAAACAACTAAGTATTTAGAAAAAATGGATTATAGAAAATTTTTCAACTTATTGTTTTTTGTTTGAGCGTTATGCTATTGATACAATTATATTTACATATTAAACTAAATAAATTATGAAACAAATTTTATACTTCCTAACAATTTTAGGCTCTATATTTAATGTATATGCTATTGACAAAACAGTTAAAACTAAACCAGAAAAGGTTATAGTGTACACCAGCGGTGCTCAAATTTATAGAAGTAATATTGTAGCAATAACTCCTGGCGAAAACATTATTATATTTAACGGGCTCGAAAACTGCATCAACGCATCTGCCATACAAGCCTCGGGCAACGGAAACTGCATTATTTCTGAAACCCAATATGTGGTATTTACACCTACTGTTGATATGAAAAAGCTTCAAAACGATGACAAATACAACAAATTATTTAAGCTGGTAAAAGACAGCTTAGCTTTAATAAACAATTTAATTGAAGATATTGCATACAAACAAGAAGTTATACAAACAGAAAAAAACGTGTTACTTAATTTTCCATTATACAAATACCAATCAAAAAAAGATAGTTTACCTTACTTAATGCAAGGCTTAGCCTATTTAAAAACACAACTAAGTGAGTTAAACTTTTCGAGCCTTAAGCATAAACGAGATCAAGACGCCTTACGATTATTAACTATCAATTTAAACGCCCGATTAAAAAAATACCAAGATGAATTTGCATTAATAGACAATAACAATACACCTCAGCAAACAGACTATCAAATTCATGTACATATCAACTCTGAAACTGTAACCACCGTTACACTCAATCTAAACTATTACATTACCCAAGCAGGTTGGTATCCTATGTATGATTTAAACGCCGTAACTAATGAACCCAACATACAGCTCACCCATAAAGCCGCTATCTATCAACAATCGGGAATAGAGTGGAGCAATGTAAAGCTAACTCTATCTACCGCAAACCCTAGCCGAAATATTAATATACCCGTGTTATACTCTTGGTACATCTATCAAAATATACCCATAGCCTACAATAACGTTAAAAAGTTAAATTCAAAATCATGGAATAACAATAATAATAACGACTATACAAAGAGCGAAGATATGAAAACATTAAGCGACATGACAGTAATGGAATCTAACCCTCCACAAGCAATGACTGCTGCCAACGTAACATTTGGCGAACAAAATATGATAGAACAAGAATTTGAAATAAAACTAAACTACAATATAACCAGCAGCGAAAAACAACATTACGTAACCATTGCCAAGCATGATTTAAAGGCAGCATATAGATACAAAGCCATTCCTAAATTAAACGCTAATGTTTACTTAACAGCCCTAATAACCGATTGGGAAGATAAAATAACATCTGCCGGTGCGGCCTCTATTTACTTTGACGGAACCTATGTAGGAAACACAGACCTATCGCCGTTTAGCATAGATGATACTTTACAGTTTTCGTTAGGAATAGATAAACAAATAGTGGTAAAACGTAAAAAAATAAAAGAAAAATGCAGCGAAAAATTTTTAGACTCAGACCGTATTAATTTTATAGCCTATGATATTATTGTTAAAAATGCACGACCGTATAAAATAGAAATTGAAATACAAGACCAACTACCACTTAGCCAAGACCCTAAAATAGTAATAGAGAAAAAAGAACTGTCGGATGCACAATTTACTGAGGTTTCTGGAAAACTAAACTGGCGAATAAACGTACCAGCTAAAGACTTTAAAAAAATTAACTTTTCGTACCAAATTAAAGCACCTAAGGCCATGAAGTTTGTAATAAATTAAATTTATTAAATAGATTTATTTTTAAACTATTTTTTAATAAAATGAAATATACCAACATCAAAGAAGAAGAGCTTAAAAACAAAGTAGCCCAAGATTATTTTTGGAATTACAACTGTACCAAAATTATAGGTAATGTTGATTTTTGTATTTGCCTTCACACCCCTTTACTGCCCTCTACTACAGGGGTGGCTGAAAGCCATGGAGTTGACAATTCCAACTTCCAATTCCTCCTTTGGGCCGAAGCAAAAAAAGGACAGGCTAACATTTACCACTCATTAGTGCAGCTAATACTAACCATAGGTAAAGCCCGCACTTTTGATAAATACTTACCCCCAGCTTACTTAGGTGCTTTTGATTACGAAAAAATAGCCTTTGTACCCTACAGTCAAATTCATGATGTATTTTACACAAACGATTTTAATTGGAACGTTACCCCATCTAACCACAATACCAAAGAGTTTAAGCTAGTTTATGATAAAGTAAAAAATATATTAGATGCCAACGCACTGATATACCAATTTGAAACCGACACCAACCAACTTAAAGCTTTTATTAAACAAAACTTTGTGTATGGCAAGCATGATATTACCAAAACACAAATAGATAAAAATAATTTTATGATTATTTATAGCAAATGGCTGCAAGCTGTAAAGCCTACCATTGCTGTAAATTGGGATGTTGCCAAAAAAGCAGGCATCATAGATGGTGATTTTTATTTGGCCGATATTTTATCTCAAAACAACCAATCGTTAAAAGAAAAACTATTTGTTATACTCAATAAAGACCACTACGTACTAGATAAAAAGCTAGACGACATGGGTATGTTTAGCAGCCGCCGAACAGATTTTACCGATAACCAAAAGGCGCACACCCAGTTTTGGATTAAATACCAACGCCCACCCAAGCAAGATTATTGGGAGCATATCCTCAATAGAAGAGATTTACTAGTACCACAAGATGTACGTGAACGCAAAGGCTCATTTTTTACCCCGCCACAGTGGGTGGAGCTATCGCAAAAATATTTAACAGATGTGTTGGGAGAAAACTGGCAAGACGAGTACTACATTTGGGATTGCGCCGCAGGAACAGGAAACCTATTGCATGGCCTTACCAATAAATACAATATATGGGCCAGTACACTAGATAAACAAGATGTAGACGTAATGCACCAACGCATAGATACCATGAACCAAAACTCTGTAAATAGCAATGGCGCTAGCTTACTAAAAGACCACATTTTTCAATTTGATTTTTTAAATGATGATTTTACCAAGTTACCACCTGAGCTACAAAACATTATTAACAACGAAAAAAAACGCAAAAAACTAGTAGTGTACATTAACCCGCCTTATGCGGAACACGGAAATAGAGCAACTTTTGCAGGAAAAGGTGAACACAAATCTAGTGTTGCAAATACAAGCAAAATTTATGCGGAGTTTAGTAAAACTGTCGGAACGGCAACTCGTGAACTTTTTGCACAATTCTTTTTGCGTGTTCATGAAGAAATTCCAAATTGTCATTTAGCTTCATTTAGTACATTGAAATTTATAAATTCTCAAAACTTTTTGAAATTCAGACAATACCTTAAAGGCGAGTTTCAAAAGGGATTTATTTGCAACGCAAATACGTTTGATAACGTAAAAGGTAATTTTCCTATTGCCTTTCTGATTTGGGATTTAAGCAAACAAAAAGAAGTTAAACAAATAGAAACGGATATTATTAATGAAAACAGCGAGTTTTTTGGTTTGAAATCCTTTTATGCTTTTGGTTCAAAAGATTTTATTAGCAGTTGGTTACGAAAATTCTATGATAAAGAAAATGAAGCAATTGGTTATTTAATCTTGCCAGGTGTTGATATGCAACAACAAAATGGTGTTTATTTTACATCTCAACCTACTGAAAGTGATATAAAGGCACATAAAACAGCAATAATTACAAAAAAGAATTTAATTGAAATGTCAATTTATTTGTCAATTCGTATTGCAATTGAATCAACTTGGATAAATAATCGTGATCAATTTTTATACCCAAACGATAAATGGCAAAGCGATACAGCATTTCAAAATGATTGCTTGGCTTATACTTTGTTTCATGGTCAAAACAGAATTTTGACCTCATCGCCAATCCTTCTCCAAAAGGAAAAGGAAGGAAACCTCAACCACTGGATACCCTTTACCGAAGCCGAAGTAAACGCCAAAGAAAAATTTGCCAGTAATTTTATGACAGATTTTATAAAAGGCAAAATAAAAACTCAAACACAAGATGATTTGTTTACTACCAACTCTCCTCCTTCTAAGGAGGAGTACCCGAAATGGGAGGTGGTTAAAAAAGCACACGCAAAGGTGGAGTTGATTAATTATAATAATTTACCATATTTAAAAACATTTAGAAAAGAACTACGAAAAGATTTAACACCCGCCGAAACAGCTTTGTGGAACGCTTTAAAAAGCAAACGCATTGAGGGTAGAAAATTTAGACGGCAGCATAGCTTTGGGAATTATATTCTCGATTTTTATTGCCCTAGTGAAAAACTGGCTATTGAGTTAGATGGCGAATACCACTTTGAGCATACTCAAGCCGAAAAAGATGCTGATAGAGATTTGTTTTTAAATCTTTGTGGTATTAGAGTATTACGATTTGAAAATAAAATAGTGTTTGAAAATATAGACGCTTTAATTGAAAATGTGAAAAATTATTTTGGAAAACAACCTCTCAGTCTTTCAGACAGCTCTCCTTTTAAAGGAGAGCAGCTTAATAGCACCCACACCAACTCTCCTCCTTCTAAGGAGGAGTACCCGAAGGGGGAGGTGGTTAAAAAAGCCTACCCGAAGGGGAATGAAATTCAAATTCCTTTACAATTTTCAGCACAAGCAACTGCCGTTTTTGATGCTGGTTGTCAGCTTTGGGTTTATTACCATAAACAAAAAAATATCAATGTTAACGCTTCGTTATACGATATTAAATCGCACTTTCAGGGTCGAAACAAAACAACGGGTCGTATGAATAATAAAAGTGCAGATGAAACTTATAATAAACTTATTTCAAAATTAAGAGATGCCCTTAAAACCCTTTCCAAACAAATAGAACTAAAGGTGTACGAATACGGTTTTTTAAAAGCGTAAATACAACAAATGACTAAAAAATTGATAATGATATTTTTAATTTTAGTTGATACAGCATCTTTATCATTTATTTAACCAACCAAGTATGTCTATTTTAATTGCAGATAGCGGTTCTACCAAAACAGATTGGGCTCTAATTAATAACAATCAATCTGTAATTCGATTTCAAACGGTTGGTTTTAACCCCACCTTTCAAAACGAACAACAAATATCAGAAGCCTTAAAAAAAGAATTAGTACCACAGTTAAAAAGTACTTCAAAATTAATTACACAAGTACATTTTTATGGTGCTGGCTGCTCATCTACAGAAAAAACAAACATGGTAAAGTCTGCATTACAAGTTACATTTTCAAATTCAACCATTCATGTAAAGCATGATATGCTTGGCGCTGCCATTGCAGCTTGTCAAAATAAAATAGGCATAGCCTGCATACTTGGCACCGGTAGTAACGCTTGTTTATATGATGGAAAAAATGTGTGTGAAGAGTTAGAATCGTTAGGTTATTTTTTTGGTGATGAAGGAAGTGGGGCAGACATTGGAAAGGCCTTTATATATGCATACTTAAAAAACAAAATGCCGCAGCATATTAAAATTCAGTTTGAAAACGAAGGATACAATATCAAAAATATATTACATCACATTTATAAAGAACCATATCCTAATAGGTATTTAGCAAAGATTTGTAAATTTATCATCAAATACAAAGAGGATGAATACATTATACAAATCATATCAAACTGTTTTGAAAGTTTTATTAATGAGCAAGTTTCAAAAATTACCAATTCTAAAAAATATCAAATAAATTTTGTGGGTTCAATTGCATTTCATTTTCAAACTAGTTTAAAATTGGTGTTTCAAAAAAAACATTACACTCTAGGAGCCATTATACAATCACCAATAGAAGGATTAATCAAATACCATCAACTATGTTTGTAGTTATACCTATAACAGCCTTTATTGCTTCGTTGCTCACCTTTTTTTCGGGTTTTGGGCTTGGTACTATTTTATTACCAGTATTTGCCATTTATTTTAATATCGAAACAGCCATAGCACTCACGGCAATTGTTCATTTTATAAATAATATTTTTAAAATATCTTTTACATTTAAAAACATTTCCTTTTCTACACTTATGTCATTTGGTATTCCGTCACTTTTAGCAGCATTTGTAGGTGCGCTTTATTTAAAATATGTAACAACAAACTCAATTGTTTTTTATCAATACCATTTATTTAATAGTGATAAAATATTTAAAATTTCATTAGCAGGCATTAGTATAGGCTTGGTAATGTTGTTATTTGCTTTTGTAGAGTTATTTAATTTTATAAATCAATTTCAAATTACCAAAAAACATTTAGTAGCAGGTGGTTTATTAAGTGGTTTTTTTGGTGGGTTAACAGGACATCAAGGTGCTTTACGAAGTGCTTTTTTAATTCATTCCAATTTATCTAAAGAACAATTTGTGGCTACAGGTACTGCTATTGCCTGCCTTGTAGATATTAGTAGAATGAGTATTTATATGTTTACATTAAATTTTTTGGTGCTAAACGGTAACAAATTAATTTTAGTAATAACCATTATAGCTGCATTAATGAGTGTAATACTTGGGCAGTATTTACTTAAAAAAACAACTTTTAAAGTTATAAAATGGCTAGTTGCATTGTTTTTAATTTTAATGAGTTTACTTTTAATATTTGGAATTATTGTATAATGAATTTTATAAAAAAAAAAAAATACATTTTACTGTACTGCCTTATAGCAATTGTATTTTCTGTTATTACAAGCCTTGATGGTGGCGATTTTGATGTGTATTTAGATGCCGCAAATAAATTATGGAAGCGTCAAAATATTTATACAGCCCCATTGTGTAAAGGGTTACAATATTATTATAGTCCTTTTTTTGCAGTGTGTTTAATGCCTTTTGTTAATAGCCCCTTTGCAATAGAGGTTATTTGGTCATTGTTATCATTTTGTTTTTTATACAACACGTTTATGATATTGCAACGAGAGTTTAATTTTTTAATCCTATCAAAAAAACAAACTCAGCTTTGGGTAACTTTTGCAGTTGTTCTTGCTATACAGTTTATCACGTATAATATAGCTATGCTTCAGGTTACGTTATTTTTATTATGGGTTTCGGTTAAAGCATATTATTTAGTTAATCACAATAAACATATTTCGGCTGGCATTTTATTAGGATTAATTATTAATATCAAGTTGATGCCAATTATTATACTCCCTTATTTTATTTATAAAGGCTATTTTAAAATGCTGTCTGCTACACTATGCTCATGTATTTTATTTTTGGTTGTGCCTAGTTTATTTATAGGATTAAACTATAATTTATTTTTGCTAAATGCATGGTGGCAAATCATAAACCCTCAAAATAATGAACATCTATTTGAATTTATAACCCAACTTCATAGTTTATCTGCGCTTATTCCTGCTTATTTTACTAACAACACCGACGATGTTTCAAATTCAATTAATCTTATAAATTTGTCAGTTAGGTCAACAGAACTAGCATTAAACAGTGTTAGATTGGTTTTAATGACCCTATCTTTAGTGTACTTTAAACATTTACCATTTATTAAACAAGCCCATTCAATAAAACAATTTTGGCAATTTGCTTACTTTTTAATGTTAGTTCCCATCCTTGCCCCACATCAACAAAAGTATGCCTTTATATTTGCACTACCGTTAATAATGTATTTACTTTACTTTTATATTACAACAATACATACAAAACAAACAAGTGTATACAAGTTATTTTTTATTGTATTTATTTTAGCTATGTTGTTTTATTCACCTTTATATGGGTCTAATATTTTAGGTGAAAAAATATTTCTCTTAAGCCAACAATATAAATGTTTAACACTAGCCACATTATGTTTAATACCCATTTCGTTATACTGTAATCCTAACAAATTAGTTGCTTTAAAACCATGAAAATAGTAGGTTTAACAGGTGGTATAGGCTCAGGCAAAACTGTTGCTTCAAAAGTATTTGAAACGCTAGGGTGTACCATTTATAATTCTGATATCAGAGCCAAAGAATTATATTTTGATAAAAATATTAAAACTATAATTGAACAAAAATTTGGAAATCAGTTTTATGCAAACAGCAATACTCTTAATAAAGAGTGGATTTCCGAAAACATTATCAATAATAATAACTTAAGGGAAGTATTAAATAGCATCATACACCCCGGAGTTATCAATGATTTTAACCAGTTTATTAAAAAGCATAGTAATACTAAATTGATTATAAAAGAATCAGCCTTATTAATAGAAGCCAATGCGCATAAAAATTTAGATGCTTTAATAATAGTAATAGCACCTAAAAAATTACGAATAGAAAGAGTTAAACAACGTTCAAATATGAGCGACTTGCAAATAGAAAAAATAATTAATGCGCAAATGTTAGATGAAATGAAAATAAAATTTTGTACGCATCAAATTATAAATGATAATGACACCGCTTTATTACCACAAGTTTTAAAACTATACCAATTAATTAGTAATTAACTTAATTTTTTAATGAAACTATTATTTATAAGATTTAGCTCAATTGGAGACATTGTTTTAACAACACCATTACTACGTTGTACCAAACAACAAATTAAAAATGTAGAAATTCATTTTGTAACCAAAAAACAATTTGAACCTATTGTATTATCTAACCCTTATATACAACACATATATTCATTTTCAAAATCTATTTTTGAAATTACTACTGAGTTAAAAAATGAAAATTATGATTATATAATTGACTTACATCATAACCTAAGAAGTTTAAAATTAAAGCTGTTATTGGCTAAGCCAAGTTTTTCTTTTAATAAATTAAATTTTGAAAAATGGTTGTATGTTAATTTTAAAATTAACAAACTCCCTTCTATACATATTGTTGACCGTTATTTTGAAACACTCAAACCATTAGGTGTTTTAAATGATCATAAAGGATTAGAGTATTTTATTTTAAAAAAAGATGAAATAAATGTTACTACATTTTTACCACATCAATTTTTAAATGGCTATAATGCCTTAGTAATTGGGGGGTCTTATTATACCAAACAAATTCCATTAAACAAACTCATCGAAATTTGCAATGTATCACAGTTACCTTTAGTTATTTTAGGTTCAAAGGATGATGTATACGTATCGAAATTGTTACATCAACAATTTTTTCAAAAAACATTTAATGCCGCTGGGCTTTTAAATATCAATCAATCTGCGTCTATTATAAAACAAGCTCAAAACGTAATTACATCCGATACAGGTTTAATGCACATGGCGGCGGCATTTAAAAAAAATATTTTTACACTATGGGGAAATACAACACCAGAAATTGGTATGGGGCCTTATGAAACTACTCATACTAATTTAGAGGTTTTAAATTTAAGCTGTAGACCTTGTTCTAAGCTAGGAAAAAAAAGGTGTCCTAAACAACATTTTAAATGTATGAATGAACTAGTAATTCCTACTAATTCATTTTAGCATAATTTTTTATTTTATAAATAAAGCCTTTAACTCCGAGGCATCTTCAGCCTTCATTCGGCCTGATAATACTAAGGATAATTGTCTTCTACGCAAGGCCGCATCGTAGCGTTTTTTCTCTAACTCTGTTTCTGGTATCAATTCCGGAACAGGTACTGGAGAGCCATGTTGATCTATAGCTACAAAAGTAAAAATAGCTTCGTTGCATTTTGTTTTTTCGCCAGTTGTATGATGCTCTACATATACATCAATAAATACTTCCATACTACTTTTAAAAGCTCGGGATACTTTGGCTTCTAAGGTTACAATACTGTTTTTTAAAATAGGATTATCAAAAGACACATGATTAATAGAAGCTGTAACCACAACCCGTTTACAATGCCTATGTGCCGCTACGGAGCCTGTTATGTCCATCCATTGTAACAATTTTCCACCAAATAAATTTCCAACATGGTTGGTATCATTAGGCAAAACAACTTCGGTATTTATTGATAAAGATTCTTTGGCAGTGCGAGATGTTATATTTGCAGACATATTTATGTAAAATTAGAAGTACAAAATTACTAACTTTAACATCTAAAAAAAGAAACATGTCATATTTGTACGTTAAAGCCTTTCATATCATTTTTGTAGTATGTTGGTTTGCTGGTTTATTTTATATAGTTCGGTTATTTATCTACGCCAAAGAAGCCTCTCATAAACAAGAGCCAGATAGAATTATTTTAATAAATCAATTATTAATAATGCAAAAAAAATTATGGTACATCATCACCTGGCCAGCAGCTATATTAACTGCATTTTTTGGCTTATGGATGTTATTTTTAAACCCAATAATTTTAACATTGCCTTGGATGCTTCTTAAAATTGCATTTCTAGTTGGGCTCTATTTTTATCACTTAAAATGCCATTTTTATTTTAAACAACAACAGCAAATGATTTTTACAAAATCCTCGTTTCAATTAAGATTGTTTAATGAATTAGCCACAGTGTTACTTATTTCTATTGTAATATTGGTTGTTGTAAAACCAATAAATAATTTAATTTGGCAAACGGTATGCTTTGCTTTAATTACCGCAATGCTTTTTCTATTTGTGTATTTATATAAAAAGCGAAGGGAAAAATCGTAATTTTTTATTGCTGTAAAAATAATTGATGTTTAATGCAATAATGATGCACTTTTTCAGGTATTTGCATTGATACATCTTGTTTATTTTGTATACAATGCCTTATTTCTGTTGATGAAATATTTAATAGTTTAAAGTTGGTATAAATGATATTTGGATGTTTAATAGTTGTAGCGTTGTTTTGATGAATTCGAGGGTACACATACACTTTATATTGATTTAATATTGATTGATAATCTTTCCAATAGGGCAATGTTGATGCGTTATCTTCGCCTATTATAATTGAAAAGGTATAATTTGGATATTCTAATGAGAGTGTATTAAGGGTGTGTATTGTATACGAAGGTTTAGGTAAACTAAACTCAACATTACAAGATTTAAAATTTGGATACTGCTCAGTAGCGAGATTTACTAGTTTTAATCTTTCATTTTCATCAAGTAAGGTTGTGTTTAATTTTAGAGGATTTTGAGGGCTTACTATAAACCAAATTTCATCAAAATTAAATTGTTTTATGATATGTTTAGCAATATGCAAATGCCCATTATGAATAGGGTTAAAGGATCCAAAAAATAAGGCAATGGTCATGTTTAATTATTTGATGATATCTTTAAACTACAATGTTTAATAATTTCATTACAAATATACTCAGCTGCCTTGCCATCACCGTACATTTTTGTATCGTTAAAGCTATTTAAATGCGACAGCTTTTGATAGGCTTCTAAAATTTTTGAAACATCTGTATCGGTAACTATAGCTGCGCCTATTTCAACCAGCTCTATCCATTCGGTTTCTTCTCGTAAAATAATACATGGCTTTTCAAAATAATAGGCTTCTTTTTGAACGCCTCCACTATCTGTCATAATCAAAAAACAATTTTTTTCTAAAGCAATCATTTCAATAAATGTTGCTGGAGGTATAATTTTTATATGTTGATGATTTAAAACTTTTTGTAGCAATTCATATTTTAAATTGGTTTGAATAAGTTTGTGTGTACGAGGGTGCAATGGCATAACAATATCTATTTGATGTTGATTTGCAATTGTTATAAAGCTCTCAAATATGGCATTCAAGCGTGCCGGTTCATCTGTATTTTGATTTCTGTGAATGGTGGCTAAAATGTAGTTGTTTTTTATTAATTGATTATTTTGAATAATGTTAGTATTTTTATCAGCTACTTTACTAAAGTATAAGCTGTTATCATACATTACATCGCCACATAAAAAAACACCAGGGTTGTTGTTTGAATAAGGTATTTTAGTGTTGATATTAAAACCTTCTATTTTTAAATTTTCAATGCCTTTTTGTGTTGGTACAAACATGAGGGTTGACACATGATCGGTAATAATTCTATTTACCTCTTCAGGCATTTGTTTATTAAAGGATCTAATGCCGGCTTCAATATGTATAATTGGTATATTTAGTTTGCAGGTAGCCATAGCTCCTGCAAGTGTAGAGTTGGTATCACCATAAAGGACTACAGCATTTGGATTTTCGTTTATTAAAATAGCTTCTATGCCTTGTATCATTTGCGCTGTTTGTTGCCCATGGCTATTACTACCTACATTTAAATTATATTTTGGTTGTGGAATTTGGAGTTCTTTAAAAAATACAGCACTCATGTTATCATCATAATGCTGACCAGTATGCACAATAACTTCTTCTATTTGTGTGGTAAAATAATTGCTAATAGCTCTACTTAAAGCTGCTGCTTTTATAATTTGAGGCCGAGCTCCTATTATAGTTATTAGTTTAATCATTTTTAAATTAAGTTATAATCTGCAAAACTAAAATATTCTTGCGCACCTAAAACAATATGATCTAATAAGGTGATGTCAACTAATGCTGCTGCTTGTTTAATTTTAGTAGTCAATT
Source organism: Bacteroidia bacterium (assembly GCA_031539425.1). Classification (GTDB taxonomy): domain Bacteria; phylum Bacteroidota; class Bacteroidia; order B-17B0; family Aurantibacillaceae; genus UBA4416. The sequence continues at coordinate 1,699 of JAVKLI010000071.1, read as the reverse complement.
CTATATCTTGTTTGCTAGGTTCTAATTTGCCTGTAGGATGATTGTGGGCAATAATAATATTAGATGCTAAGTGCGTTAAAGCGTGATTTAAAATTAATTTGATGTCGACAGTTACAGTATTAATGCCTCCTTTTGATATTAATTCTTGATGAATTATAGTTTTATTATGCTTTAAATAAACAACACAAAACGCTTCGTAATTTAAATCTGAAAGCATTGGGTAAAATATTTGATAGGCTTGTTGTGAAGAGGTAATTTTTGTTTCATCAACCATTGCTATTTTTCGACGTTTAGCAAGCTCTAAGGCTGCAATGATAGTGATGGCTTTTACTTTACCTACACCTTTAAATTTTGTAAAATCTGTTATGCTTAAATTAAATAGTTGGTTTACCGAATTTTGATAAGTATTTAAAATACGTTGCGCTAACTGAATGGCTGTTTCTTCTTTATTGCCAGAGGCTAAAAGTATGGCTAATAATTCTGAATCGGAAAGTGATTTAGGGCCGCCAAGTTCTAGCTTTTCTCTTGGCCTATCTTTTATTGAAAGCGCCTTTAAATTTAAATGCGCTACCTTGTTCATTTGTACTATATGATTTAAATTTTAAAACTCAGCTATCACTGTTTGAGAGCCTTTACAGACATCGCCAATGTTTACTTTGAGTTTGCAATCTAATGGTAATAATAAATCTACACGGGAGCCAAATTTTATAAAACCTAGCTCTTGGCATTGAACTGCCTTATCATTTGTTTTACTATACATAACAATACGTCGGGCTAAAAAGCCGGCAATTTGACGAAGAAGCACTTCTTTATGGTTTTCAGGATGTTTTACCACTATTGTTGTACGTTCATTTTCTGTGCTTGATTTAGGTAAAGAAGCAACCAAAAACTTTCCTGGATGATATTTTGTATACACTACATCTCCACTAATAGGATACCTATTGACATGCACATTAAGTGGCGACATAAAAATGGATACTTGCAGCTTTTTTTCTTTAAAATATTCGGTATCCATCACTTCCTCAATTACTACAACTTTTCCATCTGCTGGGGCTATAATTGAATTAATATTAATGTTGTGCTGACGGGTGGGGCTTCTAAAAAACTGCAAAATTATGATTAATACAAACAATGCAATGGCGTTTAAAATATATACTAATATTTTGTTATTAGGGCATAACCAAGTGCTAATTGAAAATAGAGTAGCACTTACAATAAGAGCTAGTAAAAGCGATTGACGCCCTTCTTTATGAAATTTCATTTTTTAATTTAATTCAGTCTAAAATAGATATAATAAACACAAAAATATTATTTTTTTTAAATTATACTTAGCTTTCTTATAAATGTATTAAACGCAGTCTTAAATGCTAACAATCTGATTAGAATTTATCATTCAATTTTCCAATTTACTCCATTCTTATTTTTAGAGAAAACTTTTAAAGGTAACCCCTCCTAACTCCCTCATTTATTGGGAATTAAATAAAACTACTTTAGCTTGCCTCTAATTACAATTCCATAAAGGGGATGCTTGAAAGGGGGGTATATGTTTTACAACTACCCCCAATTTTCAGCCACTACAGCTCTTCTGACTAAGTTGGAAGTTAAAAAAAACTATTGCCTACAACTACGGAACCCAACTGAGTGGTGCCAATCTGAGGTAGGGTTGTTGCCATTTATTACAAAAATACCAGACTGTGTT
>JAVKLI010000007.1:0-22525 GCA_031539425.1 Bacteroidia bacterium | reverse complement strand
TAACTATGATATAAATAACAAAGACCTTTTTAACGCAAGTTAAAAGGGTTTTAAATTATATTAAAGGGTATTAAAATTTAAAGCCTAAAAATTGTACTTTTCTATTTGAAAAAGTGTATTTTTCTATTTGCGGATTATAACATTAACCATGAAAAATCAATATTTAATATTGATTTTTCATGGATTAAATTTATTAATGCTTAGTCATTGAGGCACTCTTAGTTTTTGCGTCTTCTAATATTTTTTGAGATTTAATTTCTGCTTGATTTATAATAGCTTGTGCTTTTTTATCTACTTCTTTTTTAGCTACTTCAGCAATTTTTTTGGCCGCCATTTTAGAGAATGGGTCGCTAGCTTGCGCTGCAATTTTGTCAATTTCGGCATATCCTTCTTCTTTCATTTTGTCGGATAGTTTTTGAGCCTCTTCTTTGAGTGCTGCTACTTGTTTTTGACCATCAGCTAGTATTTTTTGTGCCTCTTCGTTTGCCTTGTCTTTAGCCATATTTACAGCTTCTGTTTTTACGCTGTTAACTATATTTTTGCTAGCGCCACCTAAGCTTTTAAAGCCAGTTTTAATAGTAGGTTTGGTAACTGTACCTCCAAAACCAACATCTACCTTAATAGTTTTTGGTAAATTAATCGAAGAGCTTAACCCTAATGCAGAATTTGCTTGATTTAATAAGCCTGATACAGCTTTTGAGGCTTCTGATCCTGCTATGTCTGTTGGTATATCTAATTTCCATGTATAATCTATTGTTTGGTCAAAACCTGTTGATCCAATTATTTCCACATCAATAGTATTTACTTTTGTTTTAATAGGGTTTAATAAATAAATTCTTCCATTTTTAAATTCATAATCGGCTGTTATATTTTCAAATACTACCTTTTTTAAATCAGGATTTTTTAATGCGTCGGCTAATTTTTCAAATGGTGCGTAACCTGATATAGATACATTTTTAGTTTTTAAAACGCCGTGCCCTTTCATGGTATTTAAAACAGGAGACATGGCTTCATCTAAATCGGCATTAAAATTTTCTATAGTTGCAGAAAATAGCCCTTGTGTGTATTTACCTATAGCTGCAATTTTTTGAATGGTGTTAAACGTGTTAAATGTTTTTTGCACATCAAAATTTTCTACCTTAAAGGTTAATCCCACTGATGGTTTTTTAGGGTTAGTTGTTTCGTAATAACCATTCATGGTTACAGATCCATCTATAATGTTTAGGTTTAAATTTGTCATATTTAACTTTCTATTTCTTAACACAATGTTGCCATTCATATTCGTGATGTCGTATTTATCAAATAACACATGGTTAAATTTTATATTTAATACAAAATCTATGCTTCCTGGAACTTCGGCTACTTTGCCTTTTATTTTGGCACTATCTGCTGCAGCGGTATTTGATGTTGTATTTGCAGGTGTTATAGGTTTATTTTTTGCTTTTGTTGTATCTGTGCCAGCTGGTTTGGCTGTTAATTCATTTAAGTCTAATAGTGTAGATTGTACATCAAATTTCCCTACTATTAAGGAATTTTTAAATAGGTATTGCATAAAATTGTCTATTTTACCTTGGGCTTTAATGTCTGATTTTCCAATTTTAGCGTCAAATGAAGCTAGTTCAACAAATTTGGTGGAGAAGTTTAATTTCAATGTTTTTAAAAAAACATCGTATGCCAATGTTTTTGATTTATAATCAATATCGTTTATTTCAAATAAACCTGTTAATTTAAACTTATCGTATTCTTTTTTGGTAAGGCTACTTAAGTTACCTGCTGCTGCTACATCAATTTTTATACCCCCACTCATGGCATCATCTTTATCTAGAGGTACAAATTCTTTTATTGTTTTCAAATCTAACTTCCCTTTTAAATCTGCAGTAATGGATGGATCTGAAATAGGTGTACTTACTTGCACTTTAGCATCTATCAAATTACCTGCTAGGTTAACATGGAACGTGCTTACGTTTATTTGAGTAGCATCTAAAAAGTTTTTATTGTTAACTACGCTAATTTTTACATTTATATTATCTACGGCTTTAGGTAATGTAGGGTATTTAAACATAGCATTTTCTATTCCTAAATTTATACCAAATGAAGGGAATATATCTGATTTACCATCTTTACTTTTATGCATGGTGCCTTTGGCATAACCGTTTAGTAAAAGTTTACCTGTTGTTTTAATAGTTGCAAACTCTTTTGTAAACACTACAGGTATTAATGATAAGATCGATTTAAAGTCGGCTTTGTTGGTAGTAAATTTAACATCCATGTTAATGTCGTCTTTAAGTATAGTTATCATACCTTCAAATCCTAAGCTTAATTCGTTTAGTTGAAGTTCATTTTTTTTAATTACAAATTTCATATTAGGCATATTCATATTTAATTCTAAATTGAAGTTTAGATTAGTTTTTGATAAATAGTTTACAGCACCAGATTTTACTGATGTTTCTGCAATTTTTAAATATGTTTTAAGTAAAAAATCATCTTTTGTAAAATCACCTTCTAAGTGGTAAGTTAAATCATGCAAATTGGCACTCATACCACCTTTCATATCATCATATTTTATACGTGCGTTTTTAATATCAAATGCTTTGAGTTTAACAGAAAATTTTGTATTTTCTTTAGTAGCCTCTTTTAATTCTGGTGTAGGTGTAGTAGTTGCTACTTCAGCTTTAATCGTAGTGTCTTGTGGAGGGGTTAAATCCCAATTAGCAACACCGTTTGGCAATATTTTTCCGTTAATAACGGGTTTATCTATAAGTAAGGTATTAATTTGATATGGGCCTCCGCTAAGTATAGATTTAAAATTAACATCTATAGCTAGTTTTTCTATGTAGGCTAGAGTATCGCCTTCAAAGGGCGCTTTATTAATAACGCTGATTTTTTCAATTACAAAGTTAAAGTCTGGAAATGAACGGATTAAGGATAAATCAAAATTTCCAAAGTCTACTTTTGCATTTAGGTTAGCATTGGCTTGATCTTTTACTAATTGTACAATTTGATTTTTAAATAAAAATGGTGCTGTAATTAATATAATAATAATAATGAGAAGAGTTAGTAATACTCGTTTTATTTTTTTTTTTATCATAACGTTTATTTATTTTAAACTTTGAATTTAGGATTTTAAGGATGTATTTATTATTTCAGATATATCAAGTACTTTGGTTGATTTATTTAATGTTTTAACACCATCTGTTAACATGGTATTACAAAAAGGGCAGGCTGTAGCAATAATATCTGGGTTGTGAGAAACAGCTTCTGTTGTACGTTCTACGTTTACTTCTACATTGCCTTCTTCAGATTCTTTAAATAGTTGTGCGCCACCTGCGCCACAGCATAAGCCATTGGCGCGACTTCGTTTCATTTCTGCTAATTCTACATCTAAATTTTTTATTACATCTCGTGGTGCTTCATAAATATTGTTGGCTCTCCCTAAGTAACAAGCATCATGGTATACAATCTTTTTCCCTTTAAATGCGCCACCTTCTACTTTTAATTTTCCTTCATTTAAAAGTTGTTGTATCAATTCTGTATGGTGTATAACTTCATATTTCCCACCTAGTTCGGGGTATTCGTGTTTAATGGTATTAAAACAATGTGGGCAACCTGTTACAATTTTTTTTATTTGATACTTGTTTAAAGTAGTAATAGCTTGAAAAGCTTGCATTTGAAACAAAAACTCATTGCCTGCACGTTTTGCAGGGTCTCCAGTACAACTTTCTTCTTTTCCTAAAATGGCAAACTTAATATTTACATGGTTTAAAATATTAACAATAGAGCCAGTAATTTTTTTAGCTCTGTCGTCAAAGCTGCCGGCGCAGCCAACCCAAAATAAAATTTCAGGAACCTCGCCTTTGCTTATGTAATCTTGAATGGTGAGTACTTTAATATTGCTCATATGATACTAGTTTTCTGTAATCCATTTTGTTCTATCAGCTGCGCTAAATTGCCAAGGAGCGCCATTGTTTTCTAAATTTGAAAACATAGAGTTAAGCTCTGCTGGAAATTCACTTTTTTCTAATACCAAATGCTGTCTAAGTTTTAAAATAATATTGAGGGGATCTATATTAATTGGGCATTCTTGAACACAGGCATTACAGGTGTTGCAAGCCCATATTTCTTCAGATGTAATATAAGTGCCTAATAGTGTTTTGCCATCATCTATAAATGTTCCTTTGTTTTTATCAATGTTAGCACCTACTTCTACAAGTCGGTCTCTTGTATCCATCATTATTTTTCGGGGTGATAATTTTTTTCCAGTTATATTTTGAGGGCAAACTGATGTGCATCGACCACATTCTGTGCATGAATAGGCTTCTAATAAATTTTTCCATGTAAGTTGGGTAACATCATTTGCACCAAATGAAGGAATATCTGTTGTATTGATAGGTTGAAAAGACGGATCAAAACTTGGCTTTACTACATCTGTCACTTGAGTTAAATTATTAAACTTTCCTTTAGGTAAAAGGTTAGAATAATAGGTATTAGGGAATGCTAAAATTATATGTAAATGTTTTGAAAATGGTAAATAATTTAAAAATGTAAATACCATTATAATGTGCCCCCACCATCCTATGCGTTCAATAGTGTGTAATGTATCAACATTTAAGTGTTGAAAAACGAAAGGCCCAACATATTGTGATATTAAAAAGCCATATGAATTTGCTTGGGTTTTATTATGAATCAATTCATCGGCCCCATTCATCATAAAAATAAAACAGATTAAAATAATTTCCATGCTCAATATCAATAAGGCATCTCGTTTAGGCCATCCTATTAAATCGGTACTTTGTAGGCGTGGCGTTTTAAGTATGGTTCTTCTTAAAATAAATACCACAGTCCCAACAAATGCTAAAACAGAAAGTATTTCGATGGTGCTAATTACTAAAACATAAAGACCTTCGCAATAAGGTTTTAAAAAACGGTGCGAATTGGTAAACCCATCAATAAATATTTCAATTAACTCTATTTGTGTAATAACAAATGCAATGTATAAAAACAAATGAAGAATGGCAACGCCAGGGCGAGTAAACATTTTTTGTTGACCAAAGGCTACGAGTAGCATTGTTTTTAGTCTTTCTTTTTTAAAAGTGTTTAATTGATAAGGTTGACCTAATAAAATATTGCGACGAATTTTTTTAAAATTGCCAATTACAAAGTAACCTGAAACAGCTGTAATAATTATAAATACTATAATAGATAGCATTGTTAGGTGTTTAAATTATTTTTGTAGTTTTTTACTTTTTTTTCCAAAAATTGAAAAATGCACATAATTTCTAGGATCACTTTTTAAATCAACCAGTACATTATTTAAGCTTTCTGAAGCTTTATTTAAATTAGTATATAAAGAATCGTTTTTAAGAAATTTTCCTAAAGAGCCCTTCCCGCTATTTATTTGGGTTAAAATGCTATTAAATTCTGTAAAAGATAAATGCATTTGTTTAATAGTTTGTTTTAGGTTAGATTTTGCTAAACTATCAGAAATGGCGCTTAAATTGACAATAGTTGAGGCTATTTTAGAGTTGTTTTGCTGTAACATAACTGAAGTGCTATGCATATTTTCAAGCGTTGATTTAATATTTTTTTGTTCTGCATCTAATATACTTTCTAATTTTTTTGCAGAATTGGCAACACTTTTAAAAGTAATAGTTATGTTATCAAAGGTGTTAGTTAAATTAGATTGAGTTTTGGAGTTTAAAACAGTTTGAATAACTAACATTACAGAATCTATACTCGAAAGCAAACTCATGGCTTTAGCTTGTAAAGGTGCTAATTGCTTATTAAATGATGCTTTTAAAGATTCTTCGGTGCTTGTATCAAGCGTGTCATTAGCTTTAAAAAATTCAGTTTCGTCGCTAAATATTAATTCAACCGCTTTTGTACCCATTATATCTGCGCTAAAAGCCTTAGCTAAAGTTTTTTTTGGCACTAAAACTTCTTTAGATTTAATTAAAATTTTTACTAAAATTTTATATTCATTATCTTTTTTAATAAGTGTTATTTTACTTACTTGCCCAACTTTAAAGCCTTTTACTAATACAGGGCTTGCTTCAATTAAACCATCTATTTTTGGATAAATAGCATACAAATCATAACTGTTATTAAAGATATTTTTACCCTTTAAAAACATAAAACCCCATATAGACAGACTTATGGATAAAATTACAATAATAGAAATTTTTAATTCTTTGGATAAATTCACATCAAAGGGTTATAGATTACAGGCTACTAATATAGCTTTTTTGACTAGTATTATTGACTTTCAAGTTTAATTTTTCTATGTTATTTTACTAACATTTAAACCTTAACTTTTAAATAATTTATATTTTAAAATAGTATTTTTTATATTAATTTGTATTATATACAATCCCTTTGAATTTTGATTATCTAAGGCTGTTTCATAATAATAGTCTGTTTTTTTAGTAATAATTAATGGTACTTCTGTGCCTAAAATAGTGGTGCATTTGATACTATTAATTTGTTCGTTTGATTGAATGTAAATAACATCAGTAAATGGATTTGGAAAAACATTACATTCATTATTAATATTTATAAGTTTTACACTTACATTAGTTGCAAATAGTTGATGAGACAAACATACGTTAGGAATACCATAACCCATAAAATTATTAGGTGTTAAACTTTGAGAGGCTCTTACTTTTAAGCAATTAACAATCTCAAGCATTTTTTTATTAGGATTTGCTTGCCATAAACAGGCTGCAGCACCTGCTAATAAAGGGTTAGCAAAAGAAGTGCCATTCATCGGACCAAAACTTCCAGCGGAATTTACAACAATAGCACCCTCTCCCAACCCCATTAAGTCTGGCTTTATTCTGCCATCAAATGTAGGGCCCTTACCGCTTGTGGCAGCTCTTACCCCCACACTATTTACAGAACCAACTGTAATGCTACTATCTGCATCGCTTGGCACGTTAATATAACCCCAAGCATTGCTGCCTTCATTTCCAGCGGCGTTAACTACCAATATACCTTTGCGGGCTGCTAACAAAACTGCCTGACTCATTGTAGTAGTAATGCCATTTAATTGAGAATAGGCGTGATTATGCGATACATTATCAAAAGTAGTATAGCCTAATGAAGTTGCAAAAACCTGAACTCCTATGCTGTCCAAATATTCAGCAGCTACAATCCAATAATATTCTTCAACAGGCTTTTCGCTTAAAATATCTTCTGTAACCACTAGGCAATACTTGGCTTTTGGAGCTGATCCAATTAAATTACCAGGGCTATTTGCTGCCAATACAGATAGCACATTAGTTCCGTGAAAATCCAATGCGTACACATTATTTGAATTATTTATAAAATTTTTAGTAGCAATAATTCTATTTTCACTTCGTAACGAATCAAACGCACTAAAGGTATTGGTTGATAAAAACCCACTATCAAAAACACCAATTGTAATGCCTTGCCCTCGAAACCCAAGATTATGCATACATTCAAGGTTGATCATGTTAATTTGAGAAGCAGATGGCCCATAATTATAATTGCCTGAAGCTCGTTTAAATATATTTTGTTCAACTTTAAAATTGTTAATAGCATTGTTCTCTAAATCATTATCTATAGGGTTATATCGAGAAACTAACGTACTGATATTTACACAAGTTAAACTATTAATGCTATTTAATTGAATAGAACTGCTTACCTCAGCAATAACGGCATTAAACCATTTTGATTTATAAATCACTGTAGCCCCAGTGGCCGCAATTTGGTTTACATACGTTTGATTTACTGGCAAATCTGTAATATGTATAGGAATATTTTGGCTCAGTCGTCTATTAATTGATGCAGGGCTTAAATAGGCACTAGGCGTGGAAACAGAAAAAGCAGAATTGTTTTTGTCTTTTAATAAAATCCAAAATTTATTAGGAAATGATTGGCTTAATATATTAACAGATAAACCGAATAAAAAAATAAAGTAGAATTTTATCATAAGCTAAAATTATAGATTTTATTTAAATTCTTAATCCAATTTCGTTTTATTAATAAAATTAAAAAGAGCACTATTTACGGTTAGTTTTTTTTAATAAAATCATTAGTTTAAACTTTATACTAAATAATTAATTACATTCGTATCTCAATTTAAAATTTATTTTTTATGAAACAATTTTTTGGCGCCTTTTTTGGTTCAATAATGGGACTTATTATTACAGGTATTATTTGTACAATTATTTTTGTAGTTGCTATTTTTAAACTTGCTAATACAACAATTAATGTGGAGAAAAAAGAGATTACTATTAAAGAAAATAGCATTTTAAAGCTTAATTTAAAAGGAAATATTTTAGAACGAGCACCAGTAAATGTTTTTGAAGGCATAAACATTGCATCATTTATATCTACACCACAATTAGGATTACATGATATTGTAAAATCAATTGCTGCTGCAAAAATAGATAAAAATATTAATGGAATTTATTTAACTTTTGAAGACTTAGGTGTTGGTTTTGCAGGAGCAGAAGAAGTTAGAAACGCATTACTTGATTTTAAAAAATCTGGAAAATTTATATATGCTTATTCAGAGTTTTACTCTCAAAAATCATATTATATAGCCACAGCGGCGAGTCAAATTTATTTAAATCCACGAGGTTATTTTGTATTACAAGGGTTAGCATCTCAAGTGATGTTTTACAAAAATATGTTTAACAAACTAGATATTGAAATGCAATTTTTTAGACATGGTAAATTTAAGAGTGCCATAGAACCATTAATACTTGATAAAATGAGTGAAGCTAATAGAACACAACTGGGTAAATTGTTACAATCTTTATGGCAACATTTAACAAGTCAAATTAGCATTGCTAGAAATATAGACCAGCAGAAATTACATAACATTATAAATAATTTATTAGTTACAAATCCTCAAGAAGCCCTTTCTTACAAACTGATTGATAAATTAGCCTACAATGATGAAGTATTAGAAGACCTTAAAATTAAAGTAAAGGCAACTTCAGTAGAAAAAATCGAATTTATAGGTCTAAATAAATATTATACAACATTAAATGAACAACAGCATAAAAATAAAATAGCAGTAATATATGCAATAGGAGAAATTAACTCAGGTAAAAATAACGATGACAATTCTGTAATTGGCAGTGAAACTACTTGCAAAGCAATTTCTAATGCCCGATTGGACAGCAATGTAAAAGCCATCGTATTAAGAATAAATTCGCCTGGAGGAAGTGCATTAGCAAGTGATGTGATTTGGAGAGAACTTTGTTTAGCTAAAAAAACAAAATTGATTGTTGTATCAATGGGTGATTTAGCAGCCAGTGGCGGTTATTATATAAGTTGTATGGCTAATAAAATTTTTGCACAAAAAAACACCATTACAGGTTCTATAGGTGTATTTGGCGTATTACCAAATATTCAAAAAGCGCTTTCAAATAAATTAGGTATTACAATTGATACTGTTAAAACCAACTTATATAGTGATATAGGAACTGTATTAAGAAAAACATCTACTTATGAAGCATCCATTATGCAAAAAAATGTAGAACGGATTTACGATGATTTTATAAGCTGTGTAGCTCAAGGTAGAGGTGTAAATAAAAAACATATTGATAGCGTAGGGCAGGGTAGAGTATGGAGTGGAACAGAAGCATTATCAATAGGTTTAATAGACACGATTGGAGGGCTAAATGACGCTATACAATATGCAGCAAAAAAAATGAATATATTAGATAAATATATATTAGAATCGCTACCTTCAGATAACAGTATTATTACTCGTATATTTTCTGATCATCAAGAAAAAATAGCCAATAAAATTCTTTCTAAAAATCTTGGTATTTATTATCAATACGTAAAACAAATTCAGCAAATAGTTCAAATACAAGGAATACAAGCAAGAGTACCTTATGAAATTACAATTGAATAATTTATTTAAGAGGTTCTCATCCTTTTAAAAATCATCATCATTTGCAACCTGTTTTTTTTTTTGCTTTTTATTTGATTTTTGTTTATCGCTTTTTTTAGATTCAATTTCAAATTTAAATTTTTGATTTTCTGCTTTTACAGATGAATCTGTTTTAAATTGTTCAACTTCTTTTGATAATATTGACTTTAAAGTTTCCTTTTCTTTTTTAAAATCTTCTTTTAATTTTTCTTTTACTTTGCTTTTGTCCCATTTAAATTTAGGATTACCCACATTTCCTGTTATTAACAAGTGTAATTTACGTTTATTATTTTTATCAATTGTTATCAGATGATCTTTGTCAAACTGTACTTGCGTTTGTTTGTAAATTAAATCATTTAATAAAATTTGAATGTGATAATCTAAATCTAAATCGAAAGTTTGATTTCCATAAATTTCAAAATCTAAAGCATTTGTTTTAACTTGAGTTGGTGCAATTTGAATAACCCTGTTTTTGATGTAGATTTCACTTTTTAATTTAGAAAAATTTAAATTTTTAAAATCTGGTAAATATGAAAATTTAGATAAGGATACTAGGGTTGGCATATTTTTAAGTTCACCCTTTGTAATTTCAAACGAGGTGTTTAATTCTAATGAGTTAGCATCAAAATACATTTTTGGGTTTAAATTAAAAGAGAATATAGAACTACCAGTTATAAGCCCTTTTAAATGTTGATGCGTAAGAGTTGTTTGCCCAAAATTTTTAAACTGCTTTAAAAATAAAGACATACTAACGTTTTCAAAATCAACTGCCCCGCTTATTTTAATCACCTTTGGATGAGTTAAGTTTAAATGACTTTTTAAATTTATAATTCCATCACATGTTTTAAATTTTAAATTATTAATAACCAAACCATTATTTATAAGTTCTAATTTACCTTGTAGTTGTTGCAAGTCATACGACTTAAATTCTAGTTGTGCAATATCCATTGATATTGAACCTCTCAAAAATGAGGGTATTGCAAATGATGATGATGTATTTGTAGAAGTTGATTTATAATCATCTAAGATCAATTTTGATGAATTACATTTTAAATCAACATTTAAATTTGATTTTTGCTGTAAAACATAATTTAATAAATCATCAATATTGCCTTCAATACCAAGTTGTGATTGTCCTTTTTTAATTATAGCAGTTATAGCGGTTTTATCATATTGATTTATTGATATGGAGGCTTGCGGAATGATCCAAACAAGACTATCATTCTTTAATTCTACTTGCGTATCATTTAATTTAACAGCAGCGTTAAATGTAGTTTTATCAAATTCTTTATTTAACAAGTTTTTTAAACTACCAGAAAATTGAATTTCTGAATTTATTGTTCCCTTTGTATGTAATATATATTTATTTGGCCATAACTCTAATAAATCTTTTGTTTGAATATTAGACTTTAAATTAAAACTACCGTTTAAATTTTTAAAATTAGAAACATTAATATTTCCATTAAACGCACTGTTTTTTATTTTTAAATTAATAGCATTAATGCTTATATTTTCTTTATGAGCACTTAATTTTATGGTTGAGTTAAAAAATATTTCTTCAAATGTAAGTTTAGGAGAGTTTAGTTTTAATTGACCTTTTATGAATTGTAAATTACATAGTAAATCATATTTAGCGTTATTAAAATAATTAAAACTTCCATCTAAATTAAATGTACCTGTAGTTTGATAAGGTTTAATTTGATCTTGAAATTCTATAGGTAAATGTTCAATTAAATCTGTTGCTTTTAACTTATTAAGCTGATACTTTAGGCTAAAATGAGGTGTTGTGTAGTTTGCATTTATTATTCCTGATGCCTTTAAATTATTGTTGTTTACATTAATTAATGCTTCATAGATTTGATATACTTTATTTTTAATTCCTAATTTGATATAGAAGTTGACACTGGTATTTTTAGCATATTGTTTTTTTTGATAATTTATATATTCTATTTTTGATTGTGCCTTAACATCAAGTTGAATATTTTTTGAACTAAAATAACCACTCAATTTTAAGTTAGATAAAAACTGATTAAAAAATAAGTTTGACTCAAAATCATTTACTTTTAAATAAATACCGTTAAGCACTATAGAGCTAAGTTCAAACTCTCCATCTTTATTGTTTGTAGTTGTATGAATTGTATCTTGTTTCCAAAACTGATAATTTACAAGGCCATCTTTTTGAATATTTAGATTAATGCAACCCTTATCTAATTCTATTTTTCGGATAACATAGCGATTGTTTAAAACGTCTTTAATGTTAAATGACACATAAACATTTTTTGCAAAAATTAAAGTGTCTTTTGGATTATGTTTATTGGAACCTTTTAATAATAAATTTTTAAATTGTAAGCCTACCATAGGAAAAGTTTTTAGCATCAAAATATCAATATTTTCAGGCAACACAATAGCTTCAGTAAGCAAATGTTTATTTATTGTTTGTATTGCTCGACTTTTTATTTCTGTTTCATATACAGTAACAAAAACATATAATGAAATAAAGAGCATAGTTAATAACACTATCAATAAAACGAAAACCCTCCGAATCCATTTTATTATTTTAAAAACTATGTATGATTTCTGTTCCATTTTAATTTGGTATATAATTAATAAAAACACTCCAAACCCTTTCTAAATATTTTTTAATTTATCAACCCATCAGTATTGAAAAAAACTGAGTTTAAAACTTAGATTTAATCAATAAATGCAACCTTTTAAGGAGAGATTAGAAAGATATATCTATATTTGAAGAGTTCTATTTGTAAGTGTAAACTCCCCCATTTAAGTACAACTTGAGAGTAGATTTTTTTATTATTTGAAAAGAAAGCAGTAATCAACACAACACACATAATAAATAAAAAAACCGCCAATCTTTTGATTAGCGGTTTTATAACTAAGTTTAACTAAATGTTATTTTTTAGCTTCTACTTTTGCTGGAGTTGCATTTACATGATTATTAGTTGCAGCACCTTCTTTTTTCTTGCAGCAAACTGCATCTTTTTTTTCAGCGTCTTTTTTGCAACAAGCTTTTTTTTCTCCTTTCGAGCATTTAGCTTCACCTTTTACACATTTACCATCTTTAGTACATTTACCTTTATCATCACAAGGAATATTTGCAAATGCTGTTACAAATAGGCTTAATAAAGCAGTTGTTAAAATTATTTTTTTCATAGTTTTTAAGTTAAATTTTAAATCAAATATACTATATATTTTATTTAAATTCTATTTTTACTAAAGCTTAAAAGTATAAATTCAAATGAAAATTGCTATTGTTGGAGTAACAGGTTTAGTAGGTACTACATTTTTAGAAATTCTTGAAAAAACCCCAATTCATATTACACAAATTATTCTTGTTGCCTCTTCAAAATCTATAGGCAAACGTATTGTATTTAAAAACATTCCAATTCCTATCATTACTATTGACCAAGCAATTGCATTAAAACCTCATATTGTATTGTTTTCTGCTGGCAGTTCTATTTCTTTAGAATATGCGCCTTTATTTGCAGCTCAAAATGCCGTAGTTATAGATAATTCATCTGCATGGCGAATGAATAAAGAGCATAAATTAATTGTTCCAGAAATAAACGGAAATATATTAACTAAAAAAGATAAAATTATAGCAAATCCAAATTGTTCTACTATTCAAATGGTGTTGGCTTTACACAAGCTACATGAACTGTATAAAATTAAGCGCATTGTTGTGTCAACGTATCAAAGTGTGTCAGGTGGTGGACAAAAAGCTATTAATCAACTAATAGGAGAAAGAGAAAACATAGAGCATACGAAAGTTTTGCCTCACCAAATTGACTTAAATTTAATTCCTCAAATTGATCTATTTACTGAAAATGATTATACAAAAGAAGAAATGAAAATGGTACATGAAACAAAAAAAATATTAAATGATAATAGTATTAAAGTTACAGCCACTTGTGTTCGTGTTCCAGTTATAAATAGCCATAGTGAAAGTGTAAATGTTGAATTTAATTTGGCAATAGAATTGGATAAAGTAAAACATATTTTAAAAACCACTAAAGGGGTTCAATTAATAGATGATGTAAAAAATAGTAGTTACCCTATGCCTATAAATGTCAGTAAAAAAGATGATGTTTTTATAGGTAGAGTTCGATTAGATAGTACGCAACCCAATACAATAAACATGTGGATAGTTTCAGATAATGTGAGAAAAGGCGCAGCATTAAACGCTATTCAAATTGCCCAATATGTTATTGAAAATAAACTGGTACACGAGGCTTACTAATATTTAAGAATGAATTCAGTATTTAAATTTATTTGTTATTGTACAATATTAAATTTATGCATTAGTTGTGCTCAAATCAGACCATTAACAGGAGGCATAAAAGATACCGTTGCACCTAAAGCAATTAATTTTTACCCAAAAAATTTTAGCACCAATTTTGTTTCCAAGGAAATTAGGATTGAATTTGATGAAATTATTAGTTCAAATAAAAAAAACAAACCATTATTAAACCCCTCTATTTTAAAAGAGCCAGAAATTTTTATAATAAATAAAAAAAATCTGATAATCAAACTTAACGACACGCTAAAACCAAATACCACATACAATATACCATTGCATGAAGTTATAGCGGATAACAATGAAAATAATTATATAAGAAACTTAAGTTATATTTTTAGTACTGGCTCCAATATTGATACATGCAATATAAAAGGGCATGTTTATAATGCTTTTGACCATAAACCAATGTTTAATGTATTAGTTGGATTATACCAAAAAGATGTAAAGGATAGTGTCGTATATAAGTCAAAAGCAGTATATCATACTTTCACAAATATTGACGGAACCTTTACTTTTAATTATTTGCCAAATAAAAAATTTAAAATAGTTGCTTTTAACGATGTAAATAATAATTTTTTGTATGATGGCTTTGAGGAGGCTATTGCATTTAGTAATAATTATATTATTCCCAAAGACACATTATACAAACTTTATGTTTTTAAAGAACAAGAGTTAAAAAATTATATAAAACAAAAAACATTGATTGAATATGGCAAAGCGCTTATAGTATTTAATAAATCACAAACAAGCTTTAGCCAATTAAAATCAAAAAATATTTCAAGCTATTATTTTAATATCAATAAAGATTCTCTAACATTATTTTATGAAAATGAATTTGATACCCTTAAGTGCATTATTAATTATAATAAACAAAACTCTGATACAGTTATTTTACCTATTCCATCAAAACATGCATTTAAAAATTTAGTAAGTAACAAACAATTAAAGTTCAAATTTGAAAAATTACCACCCAACCTATTACCATATTTTGAAAAACCAACTTTTATATTAAATACAGAAATTAAAAACGATCAAATTAATACAAACAATATTTTAGTTTATGAAAAAACAAATTCAATAAAAAAACCCATTGAATTTAAAATAGCTATAGATACCTTAATAAGAAGTAAAGTAATTTTTAAAAACACTTTTAAAGAAGATACAGAGTACGAAATATTATTTTTAAAACAAGCACTATTAAATAAAACAAATAATAGAAGCAATGATTCTATTGCATTTAAATTTAAAACTTCTACCAAAGATGATTACGCAACATTCATTTTAGATTTAACCAATTATTCTAAAACCAATAAATTAATAGTGCAATTATTAAATAATGACCAAGTAAAATTTTTTAAAAATGAACAAGTAGAGATAAATAGTACAAAAAAAATAATTTTTAAAAACATTGATTCAAATAATTACACTATAAAAATATTTGAAGACTTTAATAATAATTTAAAGATAGATACAGGTAATTACCTTAATAGAGAACAGCCAGAGCGCACACATATATTTAATACTGAAATAAAATTAATTAGTGGTTGGGAAATAAATCACGCATTAAAATTAGAATAGATTTAATTTTACTATTTAGGATGTTAACGAATTAACAAAACACTGTTAATAAATTCAGAATAATAAAGCATACATAATAAACATAAAATAACTTATATTCGTAATGTTAAATCTCAAATTAAAAACACACAATTATGGCAACTAAAAAAGCAGCAACTAAAAAAGCAGCAACTAAAAAAGCAGCAACTAAAAAAGCAGCAACTAAAAAAGCAGCAACTAAAAAAGCAGCAACTAAAAAAGCAGCACCAAAAAAAGCAGCACCAAAAAAAGCAGCACCAAAAAAAGCAGCACCAAAAAAAGCAGCTAAGAAAAAATAATTATTTAATTATTTTAAAAATCACCCCGCTTGTCGGGGTTTTTTTTTGTCTAAATTAAAATTTAAAAAATGAATGCACAAATTATAAGTATAGGAAATGAAATTTTAATAGGTCAAATTCAAAATACAAATACAGTTTGGCTAGCGCAACAGTTAAGTTTAATGGGTATTACTGTTTCTAAAATGCTAGCTATTTCAGACGACATTTTAAATATTAAATCTACGCTACAATCTATATCTACAACAACAAACCTTGTAATTGTTACTGGAGGTTTAGGGCCAACAAAAGATGACGTTACAAAACACGCAATATGTGAGTTTTTAAATTGTAAGTTCAATAGAAATGAAGTTGTTTTAAAAAACATTAAAAAAATATATAAACAAAAAAACAAAACACTTTCTTCTTTAAATGAAACACAAGCTGATATTCCCTCAAAATGTTCTGTAATTCAAAACACATTAGGCACTGCACCTGGCTTATTTTTCAATAAAAATAAAACATTATTCTTTTTTTTTCCAGGCGTTCCTCATGAAATGAAATTAATGTTTGAAACAGGTGCAAAAAAAGAAATTAAAAACAGATTTTCTATTCCTAATATATTATATAAAACTTTATTGCTACATGGAATAAGTGAAAGTGATTTATCTATAAAAATTCAAGATTGGGAATTGAGTTTAAAAACAGATAAATTATCCTTAGCTTATTTACCTTCATTTGGTCAATTAAGATTAAGAATTAGCGGAACAGATCAAAACAAACAAGCATTAAAAAAACGAATTAATAATTACTATAAAAAATTAATCCCTTATGTGGATGATTATTTGATTGATGCTTCTGATAATATTGTTGAAGATTTGAATATTGAAAAAGTTGTTCAACAATTGCTTATTAAAAATAAATTAAAATTAGCTTTAGTTGAAAGTTGTACTGGTGGTTATATGTCGCATCGAATTACCTCAATTTCAGGGGCATCTCAATTTTACATAGGATCTATTATTCCATATAGTAATAATTTAAAACAACAGATATTAAATGTACCTTTTGCTGATGTTATTGAAGTAAAAGGCGTAGTGAGTTCTGAATGTGTAACAATTATGGTACAACATGCAAATCAAATATTAAATTCAGATATATGTGTTGCTATTTCTGGTATTGCCGGACCCAAAGGAGGCACCAATGAAAAACCAGTTGGTACAGTATGGGTTGCCGTTGGGAATAAACAATACACAACTTCTCAAAAATTTAATTTTACATCTAATAGAACTCAAAATATTACATTAGCTACTAATAATGCGTTTAATATGTTGCGAAAGTTTATAATAAAATACTATTAGTTTTTATTTAAAGGTTATAGAATTACTACTTCAAACGGAATTTTATAAAACACCTTATTAAATGTTACGGTAATTTTTAAATTTAATTATCATATTTATTTTTTACCTTAAAGCTATTAATATTACATTAGTAAACTTTCTAAAAAAGTGTTTTTTATGTTTACTATCTATATTAACTGGTCTGCTAATCCCGAAATATTTACCATTCCATTTATAAATATACCCTTACGTTGGTATGGTTTAATTTGGGCATTAGCATTTTTAAGTTGTTATAAAATTTTAGAATGGGTTTTTAAAAAAGAAAACAAATCTATTGAGCTTTTAGATAAACTAACACTGTACATAATTATAGGTACTATTTTAGGTGCTCGTTTTGGGCACTGTTTATTTTATGAATTTGAATATTATATATCTCACCCCATAGATATTTTAAAAATATATCAAGGTGGATTAGCAAGCCATGGCGCCGCTTTAGGAATACTAATAGGTGCTATTTTATTTTCTGTAAAACAAAAAACATCATTATTGTGGTTACTTGATAAGTTGGTTATGGTAGCCCCATTAGCAGCTTGTTTAATTAGAATTGGTAATTTAATGAATTCTGAAATTGTAGGAAAATCAACTACTTTGCCGTGGGGGTTTAAATTTGAAAAAAATTATGAAGACGCGTACAATTTTATAAATTATGGAATTGCAATACCTGTGCGGCATCCAACTCAAATCTATGAATTCCTTTTTTATGCAGCTCTTTTTATTTTATTTTTCTTAAATTGGAAATATCAAAAAATAAATCTTAAAGCGGGTTTAACATTTTCAATTTTTACTTTTTGCCTTTTTACCTTTCGTTTTTTTATAGAGTATTTAAAAGAAACACAGGTAGATTCTGAAAAAATACAGTTTTTTAATAACGGACAATTATTGAGTTTACCTTTTATTATTGTAAGCATTGTTTTATTTTTTATCATTTATTGCTCAATTTTAAAACCTAAAACCCATGAATAATCCAAATATATTTAATAGTGTTACCATACAAAATCATTTAACAAGATTAGAAAGATTAACCCCTACCACACAACCTGTGTGGGGTAAAATGACAGCAGCTCAGATGTTAGCACATTTAAACGTAGCTTATAATTTAAGCGAAGGTGATTTTAGTAAAAATCATTTTTTAAAAAAATTACTATTAAAATCATTTGTAAAGCCTATGGTGTGTAATAACAAACCCTACTCAAAAAATAACCCCACATCACCTGCATTTAAAATTACAGATATTCGAGATTTTAATATTGAAAAAAATAAATAAATTCAAAATATTAAAGATATTGAGCAAAAAGGGGCTACTTATTTTGATGGAAAAGAAAGCGCTTCATTTGGAAAATTAACAGCAGGCGAGTAGAGTAATTTATTTTATAAACACATTGAGCATCATTTTACACAATTTGCACTTTAAAAAACATATACATGTATAGAACTATAACTTGTGGTGAATTAACCAAAAAAAATATAGATGAAACCGTTACCTTATCCGGATGGGTACAAATAGCACGTAATTTGGGCGGGATGACTTTTATAGATTTAAGAGATAGATATGGTATCACTCAACTTGCTTTTAATTTAGATTGGGATAAAGCTTTATGTGAAGAGGCTAGAAAAATAGGACGAGAGTGGGTTATTCAAATAGAAGGCGCCGTTATTGAAAGAGAAAGTAAAAACCCAGAAATGATAACTGGAGACATTGAAGTAAAAGTATCAAAACTCACCATCCTTAACCAATCCATTACGCCGCCTTTTCCTATAAATACTGATACGGATGTAAATGAAGAATTACGAATGAAATATCGTTACTTAGATTTACGAAATAATACCTTGCGCCAAAAATTAGAATTAAGGCATCGCATATCAATTGCCATCCGTTCTTACTTAAATAATTTAAATTTTATAGAAGTAGAAACGCCTGTATTAATCAAATCTACACCAGAGGGTGCAAGAGATTTTGTAATACCAAGCAGAATAAACCAAGGTCAATTTTACGCATTACCACAATCGCCTCAAATATTTAAACAATTACTAATGGTGGGAGGATTTGATAAATACTTTCAAATTGTAAAATGTTTTAGAGACGAAGATTTAAGAGCTGACAGACAACCAGAGTTTACTCAAATAGATTGCGAAATGAGTTTTGTAGAGCAACAAGATGTTTTGCAAACATTTGAAGGCATGATTCGCAATATATTTAAATATACCTTAAATGTAGATTTCCCTAACTTTCCAAAAATGACTTATGCTGATGCTATGAAGTATTATGGTAACGATAAGCCAGATACACGCTTTGATATGAAATTTGTAGAATTAAAAAATCCACTTTCAGACACATCAACACTTTATAAATCAAGCCTACAGCCATTTTCCGTATTTGAACAAGCAGAAAGTGTAATAGGAATTTGCGCAACTGGTGCCGCACATTATACCCGCAAGCAATTAGATGAGCTTACCGAATTTGTAAAGCAGCCTAAATTAGGAGCTTCGGGACTAGTATACTTTAGGTATGCAGAAGACGGGACGATAAAATCAAGTGTAGATAAATTTTTTAGCGAAGCAGATTTAAAAAATTGGTCTCAAGCATTTAATTCAAAACCAGGTGATTTAATACTAATACTAGCAGGGCCAAAAGAAAAAACACAAAAAGCATTAAGCGAACTACGCCTCGAAATGGGAAGCAAATTGGGTTTAAGAAAAAAGAATGTATTTGCCCCATTATGGATAGTTGATTTTCCTTTGTTAGAGTGGAATGAAGGCGATACTAATTTATTAGCATCTTTAGCTGGTAGATGGCATTCAAAACATCACCCCTTTACATCGCCATTAATGAGCGACGTACAGCTGCTAAAATCAAACCCAGCCGAAGTAAGAGCCAATGCCTATGATATGGTAATAAATGGCGTAGAAGTAGGAGGAGGTAGCATTAGAATACATGATAAAATACTACAAAACCAAATATTTGAAACCCTTGGTTTTACAAAAGAAGAAACTCAAAATCAATTTGGATTTTTATTAAACGCTTTTGAATACGGTGCTCCACCACATGGCGGTATTGCATTTGGGTTTGACAGGCTGTGCTCATTAATTGGTGGCGTAGATAGTATTAGAGATTTTATCGCCTTTCCAAAAAATAATATGGGAAGAGATATGATGATGGATTCGCCTAGCAATATATCTGAAGAACAGCTAAATGAGTTAAAAATTAAACTTTCTAATTAGGTTTTTTCGCTTACTTTTTAAAATAATATGGCAAACAGAAAATCTACCAGATTTAGCATTAAAAAGCTGATAGTAGTGGGTATTGCATTGTGCATTGTAATAGCTATGATATACAAGTGGCTTATTAATTACAACATCAATTTAAACGGACAAAAACCTATTTATATATACATACAAAACCATTACCAATTAAACGATTTAGTTAAAATATTAAACGATAAAAAAATACTTCATTCGGAAGAACTATTTAAACATTATGCTAATTATTTAAATATTGGAGATACCCTAAAGGGTGGAAAGTATGAAATACATGAAGGCATGAGTTTGCGCATGCTTATTTACATGATTAAAAAAGGTGAATCAGAAAATGTAACCTTATATTTTAATAATCAAATACGAACAAAAGAAGAGTGGATAAATTACATTTCATTAAAAACAGCAATTAAAAAAGATGAATTAGAGGCAATTGTAAACAATGCAGATTATTTACAAAATAACTTTAATCTTAATTTTGAAAATTTTTTGTGCGCCATAAGTCCCAAAAATTATTTGATAAAATGGAACATTACCATTAATGAATTGATGCAACAAATAAAAATAACGTATGATAGCACCGTAAATTCAATAGATGTAAAACAACTTAGTAAGTTAAATCTCACTACAACGCAGCTTATTATTTTGTCATCTATTGTACAAGCAGAAAGTAGAATAGGGGAGGAGCAGAGAAAAATAGCATCTGTTTATATAAATAGACTACAAAAAAAAATGCGCCTACAAGCTGATCCTACAGTAATATTTGCCAACAAACGCTTTGAAGCCAATCGTGTATTAGCAAAAGATAAAAATACTGATTCGCCATACAATACTTATAAATACAAGGGTTTGCCTCCAGGACCTATTTGTTTGGTGTACCTAAACACCATACAAAACGTATTAAATTATATACCAAGCACTAATTTATATTTTTGTGCCAAAGCCGATTTTAGCGGCTACTCGCACTTTACAAGCAGCTTTGAAATGCACCAACAATATGCCAGAGCTTACCAAATAGCATTAAATATAAGGGGTATAAGGCGGTGAGTTTTTATGACTCAACTTAACTTTGAAGGAAAATAAAACCCCACCTTTTGATAGGTGCAAATAGATATACAAAACACAATCTTTTGAGCTTTACGAAACATTATTGCGCGCTCAATGCATGGGAGAGATGATATTGATAAATTATTTAAACTATACGAATTATGATTCGAGAAATTCAATATAACGATGGACAGTATGGATTTGTTAAATTCGCGCTTATTTATACAAGGTAATGCAGGGGTTAAATGGAAATACTTTGAATTTGCGGTATCAGCTAAATTTGGTTATGTTAATTTTCATAAAACAAACAATGATATACCAACTTTTAATGAACATGGTTTACATGAATTAAATTATATTATTAGGCAAAAATCTACCTTAATTGGAGAATTGTTTTTTACAACGCGCTTTGGTTGGAAGTATGTTAAACTCCATTGTCAATTTGGTCTAAATTCATTTGAACCTAGGGGGGCTTATGGCGTTTTTTTTTGGTGGCGCTATTGGCAATGCAGGTCTATTTATAGATTTACCCAACAAAACGTGGGATGTGTTTAGAAGTAAAAAAACGGAGCCAATTAAAAATTAAATAGAAATCATTGTTGTCCGATAAAAATACGAATTAGCACTTTATCTCTTTAAGAAAGTTGATTTTATTGAATAGTATTTAAATTTCTGAAAGCGAAGCCCCCCTATGTATCAAATAAGTCTAATTTAGTTTGATTGATGTTGT
>JAVKLI010000070.1:0-26298 GCA_031539425.1 Bacteroidia bacterium | reverse complement strand
GGTAAAAGCACACAACGAGCTAGACAAATCAGTGGACTTGGCTTATAGACCACAAGCCTTTACAAGCGAAGCCAACAGAATGGAATTTTTATTTGAACTATACGAAAAATATACCGCCAATTTGTTTACAAAAGAGAAGGTAAAAAAAAGTAATAAAAAAACAAAATTAACCAAATGATACGCACCGAAGACATAGCAGAGGCTTTAGAACTCACCGCCAAACTATTGGAGCTACATGAGGGTAATGATTTTAAAATAAAATCGCTTAAAGCGGCAGCGTTTAAATTAACTAAAACCCGCATTACTATTGAGCAAATTAGCATTGAACAACTTACCCAAATAGAAGGTGTGGGTAAAAGCTTGGCCGAAAAAATTATAGAATTTACCCAAACAAATACATTAAAAGAGCTTGAAGAATTAAAACAAAAAACCCCCGAAGGAGTTATAGAAATGCTTACTGTAAAAGGTTTAGGCCCTAAAAAAGTAAAAACCTTGTGGCGAGATTTAAGCATAGATTCAATTACAGATTTATTGTATGCTTGTAATGAAAACAAACTTATTACACTTAATGGGTTTGGCGCTAAAACCCAGCAAAGCATTATAGACAACATCGAATTTAAAATTCAAAATTCGGGTAAATACCATTATGCCTTTGCCGAAAAAAACACCAAACTTATTATTGACGCCTTATCTAAAGAATGTGATTTAGTGAGTTACACTGGCGCTATGCACCGCAAATGCGAAATTATAGACGAAGTAGATATTTTAATAGGCAATGAAACTATTGATACCGATGATATAGAATCCGATAAATTAGCCATTAATTTTATTAAGGTTAACCCTTTATTATTTTATAAAACCTTGGTAGAAACCTCATCAACTAAAGAACATTTAGATGCCATAAAATTTGATTTACTTATTTCAAAACCATTTAAAAGTGAAACAGAAGTATATGAAGCACTTCAAATTCCATACTGTGAGGCCGAATTGAGAGAAGGCAATTTTGAATTACAGTTTATAAAAAACAATCAACCATTACCAAAATTATTAGAACCTCACAATTTAAAAGGTATTTTACATAACCACACCACCTATAGCGACGGCTTAAACACTTTGCAAGAAATGGCTGTGGCCTGTAAAAAATTAGGGTTTGAATACTTAGGAATTTGCGATCATTCTCAAACTGCCGTATATGCTGGCGGATTAACCATAGAGCAAATATCAAAACAACATCAAGAAATTAATCACTTAAACGAAACTTTAAAACCCTTTAAAATATTAAAAGGTATAGAAAGTGACATATTGCCTAACGGGCAGTTAGATTACCCAGACGAGATACTCAAAACTTTTGATTTTATTGTAGGTTCCATACACTCTGCTTTTAGCATGACGGAAGATAAGGCCACCGAAAGATTAATTACAGCTATAGAAAATCCTTACTTAGACATTTTAGGCCACCCCACTGGGCGCTTGCTGCTTGGCAGAAAGGGTTATCCTATTAACCATAAAAAAGTGATTGATGCCTGCGCTGCCAATAATGTTATTATAGAGCTTAACGCCCACCCATATCGTTTAGATATAGATTGGCGATGGATACCTTATTGCCTAGAAAAAAATGTGATGATATCTATTAACCCTGATGCGCACCACATTAACGGATACAACGATATGTTATACGGAACGCATGTAGCCCGAAAAGGCCTATTAACTCAAGAAATGTGCTTTAACGCCAAACCTTTAGCCGAAGTAGAGCAACAATTTAAATTAAAAAAAATAAAAACTATATGAATGCAAATAATATAAAAACAATAAGCAATAGAATTTCTGTATTACAAGAGCCCTCTTTTTTAAGTATTGTGATATTGCCTGTGGTTCAAAAAATAAAACTAGCCTTATTGTTTGTTTGGCTTTTATTATGGACAATTTCGGGCATTGTTATCATTAACTATTATTTTAAAATTACAGTAGAAAAACAAAAAATAGTGTACATCGTTTGGTTGTGTTTTTGGTTGTATTTTGAATTAAAAATTGGTTCTGTTTTATTATGGAAAAAATTTGGTAAAGAAAAAATTTGGATCAAAAATGGTATTATCCATATTCAGCAATCTATTGGCAACAAAGGAAAAATTGAAACCTTTGCAGCCTCATTTGTAAATAAAATTGAAGCACATCAAATTGATCCAAAAAAAATTACGGCACAATTTTATAACACCTTTTGGGTGCGAGGGGGCGAAAGAATAGAAATTTCTTATCAAGCAAAAAAAATTAAATTTGCTCAGCAAATAACTGATACAGAAGTTAACCAAGTGCTAAACTTGTTAAATAAATACATCACATTAAAATGATTAAATTAATAGAATGCCCCCGAGATGCTATGCAAGGCATATCTCAATTTATTCCTACAGCATTAAAGGCGCAATACATCAATGCCTTACTGCAAGTAGGTTTTGACACCATTGATTTTGGAAGTTTTGTTTCTGAAAAAGCCATTCCACAATTAAAAGATACAGCAGAGGTATTATCAAAATTAAATGTATCAAATACAAAAAGCAAATTACTCGCCATAGTTGCCAATCAAAAAGGTGCCGATATAGCTTGTCAATACAACGAAATAAGCTATTTAGGGTTTCCATTTTCAATATCAGAAACCTTTCAAAAACGTAATACCAATACAACAATTATAGATTCGTATAAAATAACAGAATACCTTATTAACACTTGCGTTAAATATAATAAGCAAGCGGTTATATATATATCAATGGCTTTTGGAAATCCTTATAATGATGACTGGAATCAGGAGCTTTTATTAGATTGGGTTTTAAAACTTCAACAAATTGGAGCTCCAATTATAGCTTTATCAGATACCATAGGCGCTGCCAATACACAAAGCGTTTCGCAAATTATATCGTTTGTAAATAACAATATTCAGCAGTTGGAGCTTGGTGCCCATTTGCATTCTACCAAAGAAACCACAATAAACAAAATTGAAGCAGCCTATAATAATGGTTGCAAAAGGTTTGATGGTGCCCTTAAAGGCTTTGGTGGTTGCCCTATGGCTAAAGATGAATTGGTTGGTAATATTGATACTGACTTGTTAATTAAATATTTTAACGAACGCAACTTGCCTTTAACCCTCAACATTGATAAGCTATTTGAAGCTGAACAACTTTGTAATTCTATTTTTAACACCTATCATTAACCATCTACTATGGACAAATACATTAATAAATCTGACGAAATAATAATGCACGCATTAGAACTTGCTAAAAAGTTTACACCTAAATTAATTTTTGCCATTGTTTGCTTAATAATAGGGTTGTGGGTTATTAAGCGTTTGTCAAAAATAACACAAAGTAGGCTATTAAGTAAAGGGTTGGATGTTTCGTTACAAACATTTTTGCGCAGCTTGGTTAATATTGGTTTAAAAATTATTTTAATTGTAATAGTTGCTAATATATTAGGTATAGGATCAAGTTCATTTGTAACCATACTAGGGGCAGCCAGTTTGG
The DNA here is from genome assembly GCA_031539425.1 of Bacteroidia bacterium. Lineage (GTDB taxonomy): Bacteria > Bacteroidota > Bacteroidia > B-17B0 > Aurantibacillaceae > UBA4416. Next base: position 22,789 of record JAVKLI010000070.1, on the reverse strand, counting down.
CAATAGGTTTAGCTTTACAGGGGTCATTATCAAACTTTGCTGGGGGCGTTTTAATACTAATGTTTAAGCCGTATAAAATAAATGATGTTGTTGAAATAAATGGTATTTCAGGTGTAGTAAAAGAAATTCAAATATTTAATACTATTGTTTTAACCCATGATTTAAAAACAGTTATTTTTCCAAACGGCTCTGTATCTAATAGCACCATGACCAACCTAACTAAAAACGGTATCCTTAGAAATGAAGTGCAAATTCAATTACCCATCGAGGTTGATTTAGATAAGATGAAGCAGATGTTTTTAGATGAAGTTTTCAAAATACCAAATGTGCTTAAAACGCCTGCGCCGTTTATTATGGTATTAAAAATTACTGATAATGTGGTAATCATTTCTATAAGAACATTTACTACTATTGAACACTTTGGAGATATTAATTCTATTATACTTGAAAGGGTTAAAAAAATTATTAATGCACATAACATTTTGGTGCCTACTACTATTCAACGCATCAGTAAAATGTAATTTTTTTATTTAGTTAACCAGTTTTAAATTTTTTTGTTAAAAAAGGCACAACAATAAATATCATAAAAGGCACTAAAATAGCGCTCATCACAAATGTTCTAAAAACAAGTGGAAGTAATATAAGCCAACTACCCAATAGCAAGGTTATTAATGTAATGGTGGGGTAAATAATAGTCCAAACTAAAATTGCCATTTTCCACTTTTTTATCGAATTCATACTTTAATTTTAAAAAGTAAATATAGATTATTTGATGCTCTAATAAATAATTTTTCTCTTACCTTTAGCCCGATTTTAAATCAAATTTATATGACAACTTTAAAATACGCTGATCAACTTACAAAAGTAGAAGATGCCACACAATTAGGTTTGTTACCAGAAGAGTTTGAAAAAATAAAAACTTTACTTGGTCGTGTTCCAAATTTCACTGAACTATCTATTTTTTCAGTAATGTGGAGCGAACATTGCTCGTATAAAAACTCTATAAAATGGCTAAAAACCTTACCTAAAAATGGGCCACACATGTTGGTTGAAGCAGGAGAAGAAAACGCTGGTTTGGTTGATATTGGTGATGGATTGGCTTGTTGTTTTAAAATAGAATCACACAATCATCCTAGCGCATTAGAGCCCTATCAAGGTGCTGCTACAGGGGTAGGAGGTATTAATAGAGATATTTTTACCATGGGAGCAAGACCCATAGCACAATTAAATTCGTTAAGATTTGGAAATTTAAACACGCCTAAAACGCAACATTTACTAAAAGGCGTTGTTAAAGGAATTGGAGATTATGGCAATGCCTTTGGTATTCCTACAGTTGGCGGAGAAGTTTTTTTTGACGAATGCTACAATACCAATCCATTAGTAAACGCCATGAGTGTGGGTATTGTTAAAGTAGGAGAAACCATTAGCGCTACTTCTTATGGAGTAGGCAATCCGGTGTTTATAGTTGGGTCAATGACTGGTAAAGACGGCATTGCAGGAGCTGCCTTTGCAAGCAAAGATTTATCTGCTGCGTCTATTGAAGATTTACCAGCTGTTCAAGTTGGTGATCCGTTTCAAGAAAAATTATTATTAGAAGCTACATTAGAAGTGATAAAATCTGGCGCTGTGGTAGGTATGCAAGATATGGGAGCTGCAGGCATTACCTGCTCCACCTCAGAAATGAGTGCCAAGGGCGAACATGGCATGAATATTTGGTTACATAAAGTTCCTACAAGGCAAACTGGCATGCATCCGTTTGAAATTCTATTGTCAGAATCTCAAGAGCGTATGTTGATTGTTGTAAAAAAAGGTCAAGAAAAAATAGTTAATTCTATTTTTGAAAAGTGGGACTTGCAGTGCGAACAAATAGGAGAAGTAATAGAAGGCAATACCTTAAACTATTATATGTATGATGAATTAGTAGCTTCAGTTCCCGCATCAGAACTTGTATTAGGAGGTGGTGCCCCAGTATACACTAGAGAATATAAAGAACCAGCTTATTATTCTGAATACCAAAAGTTTGACATTAACACAATTCAACAACCTCAAAATTTAAAAGAGGTAATGCAATTTTTAGTTAAGTTGCCCAATTTAGCTAGTAAAATATGGGTAAGTAAGCAATATGATAGCATGGTTGGTACTATTAATATGAGCACCAATAAACCTAGTGATGCTGCCATTGTTAATTTAAAAGATACCAATAAAGCCTTGGCTTTAACTGTAGATTGCAATGCGCGTTATGTATACGCTAATCCCGAAGAAGGCGCTGCAATAGCTGTGTGTGAAGCTGCACGAAACATTGTATGTAGTGGCGGACAACCAGTGGCTATTACTAATTGTTTAAATTTTGGAAACCCTTATAATCCTGAAGTGTATTGGCAATTTGTATATGCTATTAAAGGAATGACAAAAGCTTGTTTAAAGCTAAATACACCTGTAACGGGTGGTAACGTAAGCTTTTACAATCAATCCAGTTTTGAAGGTCCAGTTTTTCCAACCCCTACAATAGGGATGGTAGGAATTTTAGAAGATAAATCCTTACAAACTACTTTAGATTTTAAATCGGAAAATGATCTAATTATGTTAGTGGGTGAAAGTGTAAATGACATCTCATCTTCAGAGTATTTGTATCATTTTCATAAAGTTAAAAACGCTTCAACTCCTACATTTAACTTAGATGTAGAACATAATTTACAACAAGCCATTTCAAAGTTAATTAGAAAAAAAATAATTCAATCGGCACATGATGTGAGCGATGGCGGTTTGTTTATGAATTTGCTAGAAAGTGCCTTTGTAAATAATTTAGGAATTGAAATTAGTTCAAATTCAAAAATAAGAAAAGATGCTTTTTTATTTGGCGAAGCACAAAGCAGGGTAGTTCTTACGTTTAATTCAAAAGATCAAAAAGATATTCAAGCAGAATTACTTCAGTTAAACATACCATTTGAAATTATTGGTAAAGTAATAGGTACTTGTATAAGAATTGATGGGGAAAATTATGGAACCATTGAAGAGTTTAAAAAACACTTTGACACAAGCTTAGAAGCTATATTAAATTAATGCCGTATTTTAAATTCATTAGGCAAATAATTATTAGTTCTATTTTCTAAATTTTTTACCCAACCTATACCAAAATTATTGTATCGCATTAAAATCCATCCTAGCAGCGCTTCAATTTTTTGAGGTTGTTTTTTTAAAAAACAAATAGCAGCCTCCTTATCGCAATCATAAGGCATTATATTTTGTGAAGCATAAATGCTTAATGCCAAGTTATGATGTGGAATGAGGGTTGATTTAATTAAACTTCCAACTTCTGTTCCAATTTTTTTTATATAACAATGTTTCATGAATGATAACAAATAAATGGTTAATCTATTTGTTAAAAAAAAAGCATTGTTATATTTTAGTATTTCAAATGAATTAAAATTAACAATATACTTTTCCAATTCATTTTTTTCAAAGCTAGTAGCTAATTGAAAAATGTTGTTTTTTTTTTTTGGCATTGAATTTTCATTTGACTGCTTTTTAAATACTGCACAAAAAAAACCTTCACCTTTCATATTGTATGGATAACATCTATAACCAATATTTTGAGAGTGTTTACTTTTGGATTCTAGAATACCAAAACTATTAGGCATTTCAATAGCTATGTTTTGTAAGTTAAAATTATCACAAATCCAATCCATAATGTTTTCATTTTCTTCTATGTGATACGAACAAGTACTATAAATGAGTATACCACCTTCTTTTATAGATGGAATAATGTTTGTTAAAATGTTTTTTTGTCTAATAAAACTTTGATTCACAAAGTTCATATTCCAATCGTTAATATAATTAGGCATTTTTCTAAACAATCCAGATCCACTACAAGGCGCATCAATTAATGCTAAATCAAACATATTAGGTAAGGTTTGAAAAACGTTGGTATCATTATTAGTAACAATACTGTTGTGAGTGCCCCACTTTGTAATGTTTTGCATTAAGGCACCAACACGAGATTTTTCAATTTCATTACATACCAAAACAGATTCTGAATTTATGAGCGAATTTATTAAGGTGGTTTTTCCTCCCGGTGCTGCACAGGCATCAAGCACAGTAAGTTGTTTTTGTAAATCTATTGTTTGCCTTATCACATATTCTATAAACATAGAAGAAGCCTCTTGTACATAGTAGGCTCCAGCTTGAAAATTTATATCATACGTAAATTCTGGCTTATGATTTATATAAAATCCAAAATTGGAATGAGCAACGGCGCAATCTAATTCAAAATTTAATTTAGTAGGTTTATATGGATTTAATCTAATACTAATTGGTGCGGCTTGCTGATGAGCTTGTTCTATAAGTGTTTCATCATAACCATTACAATGGCAAATTGATTCATGAAAAAACTTGGGTAATACACTCATGTTTGATAAATTAGGTTACTTATTATAATTATTAATGTGAAGGGTAATAATATAACACAGCGTACATTTTTTAATTTAAGGATAAATAAAAGCTTTTAATTAATTAAAACTTTTATGGTTTGCTGCCCATTTTTAGTTGATAAACACAATGAGTAAATACCCTTTGGTAAGTTAGATACATCTATTTGATTTATATTGATAGTTTGAGAGTAATCATTTAAATTAGTTTTTAACACACATTTTCCTTGATTATCAAAAAAAGTTGCAGAGGGTGCTTCACTATTTTGATGTAAAATTACAGACAGTATTTGAGAAGTAGGGTTTGGAAAAACAGATAACGCAAAATTAGCCTCTTCTTTAATGCTTACAAAATTTCGTTTAGCATCTCTATATCTAACTTCTGAAGGAATAAATGAATTATTTATAACCGTTCCAATCACTTCAAGGTAAGGTATTTTTTCACCTAATGTTAACCATTGATAACTTCTTTGATTGTTTCTAAACCCTATTTTTACAGGTGTTGCAATGCCTAAAACAGTTAAAGAGCCTCGCAATGTATCATATGAATATTGTGTGGTAACAACTCGTAAACAATTGGCTGTACCATACGGTGTAGTAATAGTTCCCCAACCATCGGCATGCGTAATTCTATAGCCTTGTTTTATATATATAAACGGAATTAGTGTATTTGAAAAAGTACTAAATTTAAAAGTGGTAGAATCTCTGTTATTATATTTTAAAGGAAAAGTATATAATTCATCTTGATCAGAAAAAAAATTAGGTACAGGAATACCACTTAATTTAATACCAATTCCTTCTATTGCATACAATGTACTGGTTTTTAAATAAAAATTAAAAATATCTGTAATAGTAGGAATACCAGGTATATTAATGGGCATTTTGATGGTATCTTGCAGTTTTTCACCATATTTTGGCGGTAAAAAGAAAAAACCATAAGGAGTAGTTAAAGAATGCTTATAAGCTTTAATATTTTGATTATTAGGCACAATACTACCATAATTCCAATTAAAGTTGGCACCTGTATTTGTATAATTACCAATTGCAGTAGGCGATGCAATACTATAACGAATAGTATCATTAGCACTAGGCATATTGCTGTTTGTAATTATAATTTGAGATTGAATATTATTTATCAATAAATAGAAATAAAGATATTTCGAGATTCTCTTCATATAAATAATTTTAAATGTTTATTTTTTTTTAGTTGTCAAATTCTGGTTGTTTATTTCCTCTAATAATACTGCTATAAATTTTTTTAAAAAATATTCTAATACCTAATTGATAAGTTGGACCATCATATGGTGAGGATATAACAACTGTTTCAATATTTTTTCTATAACCAACAGAAGCATATAAACTAGTAAAATGTAAGTTTATAGCTGCAAATAAGTTAACACTTACTGGATAAAACAAACCAGTTGTTTTATATGGCTCATTGGAAGCATCTAAAAATGGAATTTCGTTTTCGGTAAAATAATCTACCCTGGCCATAGTATAACTCCCAATTCCAATATCACCCAAATAACCTAGGTTAAACCATTTTTTATTAATAAATCGATGTTCAAAATTTAATGTTACATCATATAAGTTAAGATTGGTTAATGTTAAATAGGAATCTTTTACTCTATTTTTTTTAAATCCATTAGGTGTTTGACTTAAGGTTGAAATTGTCATTATATGCGCATTAGGTGCTATTTTTTTTTAACGTAAGGGTGCTTCAATTTCACTTACTTTTGAACTCAATGTATTTGCTATATTAACAGAAACCCCAAACCTAAAGTTTGAATAATTTGCGCCAAAATTAAATCCATGCATTACAATAGGTATATCTTCGTTATTTATAGGCTTAACATTATCATACTTAAAATCAAAATTTAAATGCGTTAAATTATAGAAAAATAAGTCGCCAAATTTTTTATTAATCACGCTAGAATCCTTTTATTGAGAAAATAAAGTTAAGTTAAGTATAAAAATAAAAAGTATTGAAAATGTTTTTTCCATTTATCTTGCAAAACTAACAAATTATACCCATTTGCCCTAATTTTTTAAGTTTTAAAACCTAGCTTAGGTTCCTGCATTTGATGTGACTTAAATTCTTAACCCCTTTATTTTTAAGAGGCTTAAAGTGTAGTAACAGTTTGAGAATTTGAAGTAATATTATTAAAAGAACCATTCCCTATTATTATAGATAAAATACCATTTAGATTTGTTTGCGCAACATGCCTTTCCGTATAAATTGCTGTACTTACTATTGAAGATTTAATATTAAATGCTTTATTTTACAATTTTATAAATATAATTATGTTAATTACTATTTTAATTGCCTACTTATTAGGCTCTATACCCACAGCAGTATGGTGGGGTAAACGATTTTATAATGCCGATGTAAGAAATTTTGGAAGTGGAAACGCAGGTGCCACTAATGTTTTTAGAGTGCTTGGTAAAAAAGCCGGAATACCTGTACTTTTAATAGACATAGCCAAAGGTTTTGTAGCTGTTAATTTAATTCTTTTTACCAGCATTAATTCTAGTTCTGTGTGGTTTGTTTGTTTTCAAATAGTATTAGGTTTAACCGCTATTATGGGGCATATATTCCCAATATTTGCAGGCTTTAAAGGCGGTAAGGGCGTGGCTACAGTATATGGTGTTATCATCACCTTGTCTCCAATTGCTAGTATTGGAGCAAGTGTAATATTCTTACTGTCGCTTATTATTACAAAGTACGTCTCTTTATCATCCATGTTAGCAGCTATTAGCTTGCCAATTTTTATTTATTACACATCTAGTCATTTAGATTTGTATTTATTTTTATTTGTATTGGCAATAACACTTTTAATAATTGTAACACATAAAAAAAACATTAAACGTTTAATAGAAAAAAGCGAATCAAAAACATATTTGTTTGGAAATAAAAAATGATACCAAAACTAACGGTAGATAAAATTATTGAAACAGCTTTAATTGAAGATGTTATTGGTGATTTTTTAATCCTTAAAAAAAAAGGCGTCAATTTGCTTGGCTTGTGCCCCTTTCATGGCGAAAAATCCCCTTCTTTTACGGTATCCCCTGCCAAAGGAATTTATAAATGTTTTGGTTGTGGTAAAGCAGGTACTGCCGTTAATTTTATTATGGATCATGAAGCGCTTAGTTTTCCTGACGCCTTAAAATATTTAGCAAAAAAATACAATATTGAAGTTGAAGAAACACAACAAAGCGATGAAGAGAAACTAAAGCAATCGGAAAAAGAAAGTTTATTAATTATTTTACAGTATGCCAATACCTACTTTCAAAATTTGTTACACAACAATGATTTTGGCCGATCAATAGGATTAGAGTACTTTACTAATAGAGGCTTTACACTGCCTATCATTCAAAAATTTCAATTAGGATATAGCCTCGAAGCCAAACGAAGCTTTGCCGATGAAGCTATAAAACAGCAATACAACCCTAAATTACTTGTTAAATCAGGCATGTGCGTTAGTTCAAAACAAATTGAAGACGATACGCTATTACAACCACAAGATGTTTTTGACAGATTTGCCGGAAGGGTAATGTTTCCTATATTAAATATTACCGGTAAAGTAATAGGCTTTGGCGGACGAACCTTAACCGCTGATAAAAAAATTGCTAAATATCTAAACTCACCTCAAACCGAAGTTTATGATAAAAGCAAAGTGCTTTACGGATTGTTTCAAGCCAAACAAGTCATCATGCAGCAAGATAAGTGCTATTTAGTGGAAGGCTATACCGATGTTATTTCCATGCATCAGGTTGGTATTGAAAATGTAGTTGCTTCATCAGGCACCTCATTAACTATTGATCAAATCAAACTCATTCATCGATTTACAAAAAACATTACCATACTGTATGATAGTGATTTTGCTGGGATCAAAGCCAGCTTTAGAGGCATTGATATGATTTTAGAAGAAGGATTAAATGTAAGAGTAGTTTTGTTTCCAGATGGTGATGACCCAGATTCGTTTAGTAAAAAAGTAAGTTTAGATGAATATAAAAGTTATATCAATAATAACGAAAAAGATTTTATCACTTTTAAAATAGATATTCATTTAAAAGAAAGTCAGCATGACCCAATTAAAAAAGCCGAACTGATTACAAACATTGTTCAAAGCATAGCCGTTATTCCTGATTCTATCAAGCGGAGCGTGTATATTAAAGCTTGCGCTAAACAAATGGATATTGAAGAGCAAGTGTTAATTATAGAAACTAATAAATTTTATAAAACCAAATTAAATAAGCTTGCCAATCAGCAAAATATTGAACCTGAATTGATAGAAAATGCACCTCAAGTTTTTGAACCCCTTTTAAATAAACCAATTGCAGATAACAAAATAGATAATGAAGAGCAACAATTGCTTAGATTAATGATGCTTTATGGAAATGTAATTATTGATGTAAACATAGAGGTAGATAATAATCAAGAAGAAATAAAACAACTAACCATTTGTGAGTACATCATGTTAGAATTACTAATTGATAATATAAACTTTGAAAACCCAATATACAAAGAGGTATTAAGGTTTATTCAAAATGAAATGGATGCAAAAAACATTCCTTCGTTACAAGATTATATAAATAATCCAAATCAACTTATTTCTCAGTTATCTATAACTCTAACTACGTTTAACCATACGCTTTCACCTCATTGGCAAAGAAAAAGTGGCGCAGAAACCATAGAAGAAGTTAAACAGATAAAAGTAATAACAGAACATTGGTTATTATCATTAAAAGATAAAAGATTAGGTCAAATGATATTGGAAGCTAAAAATATGCTACAAGATGCAGATCCATTTGAAAATCCAAAGCATTATCAATTTGTAATAAAATTAGAAGAACAAAAAAAACGCGTTAATAAGCTACTTGGACGTACTATTATTAAATAATAATTATATGCCTTTTTGCAAATTTAAAAATATTAATGTTTTTTATACAGATGAAGGTAAAGGCCGTGCCCTAGTTTTTTTACATGGTTTTTTAGCCAATCATGAAGTGTGGAACGATTTTAAACAACCCTTTATCAAGTCAAATAGAGTTATTACCATTGATTTATTAGGCCACGGCAAATCTAACAGCGTAGGTTATATACACGCTATGGAATTGTATGCTAAAAGCATTAAGGCTGTGTTGCGAAATTTAAAAATAAAAAAATGTGTATTAGTGGGGCATAGCCTTGGAGGTTATGTAAGCTTGGCATTTGCAGATTTGTTTCCTGATAATATAAATGGATTTTGTTTGTTACATTCTACAGCTTACGCAGATAATGAGACTAAAAAACAAGATAGACTAAAGGCTATTGAACTAATTAAAGTAAACCCTAAACATTATGTATCACAATTGGTAAATAATTTATTCTATTCTAAAACACTTAAATATTTTAAAAAAGAAGTTACACTCATAAAAAAAATGGGAAATACTACTTCAATAGTAGGAATGGTAAATGCACAAGAAGGCATGAGATGCAGAACGGATAGAGATATTATATTAAAATTAGCCCCTTACCCAATTATGATGGTAATAGGAGAACAAGATATGATATTACCAAAAGATATTTTACTAGAGCAAGCTAAATTGATAGAAAAATCAACCATTGTAACGCTTCAAGATGTAGGACACATGGGTTTTATAGAACATTCAACTATTATAATAAAAACACTTAAAAAATTTTTACGGCAATGTGCAATCAATAAAATATGCTAATTTAAATGATGCGGTCTATCTCTTTCTAAAATTAGCTTTATACTAAAAATGCATACAAAAAGTGTAAAAATGTAGCAAATCATTTACCAAAAATCACACCAAGTATTTAATACATCAGTAAGTATAATCCGCAAATAGAAAAGTACAATTTCTACCTTAGTTGACTTAATTTATTTAAATACCCTTTAAAATGAGTTTAAAACCCAATGGAACAGTTGGTCAAAAAATGAATTTGACTGCCGCAGAAATTAACTCAGTTATCGCTTTTTTAAAAACTTTATCGGGTTCAGCAGTTTATACTCAAAAAAAATGGAGCGACCCTTTTCCTAAATAAGTTTGTATTTAAACTATTGGTAATGATTTTATTTTGTTATTAAATATTAAAAATGTAAATTTGCACTTCTAAAATGGTACCTTAGCTCAGTCGGTAGAGCAACAGACTGAAAATCTGTGTGTCCCTGGTTCGATTCCTGGAGGTACCACTTTTTAACAATAAAGCTGCTTAGTAATGAGCAGCTTTATTTTATTAATTACTATTTAATAATTCCTTTGCGTTTTGTATAGCAGCCTCCGTAACATTATCAGCACTTAGCATATTGGCTATTTCTGTTATTCTGTCAGCATTGCTAAGTAATTTAAATCGCGTTTGAGTGATTGAATGAATATCTTGTTTGTAAACCAGTATGTGTTGATGACCCTTTGCAGCTATTTGCGGTAAGTGTGTTATCGTTAAAAGCTGCATGGTTTGGCTCATCTCTATCAATATTTGGCTTACTTTATTAGCTACATTACCACTTAACCCAGCATCTATTTCATCAAAAATAATGGTTGGTAAGGCCATTTTATTAGCAATTATAGATTTTAAGCTTAACATAATTCTTGCTATTTCGCCACCAGATGCGGTTTTATGTAACTCTTTTAAATCACTTCCTTTATTGGCTGTAAATAAAAATGTGATGGTATCTAAGCCTAAATTAGAAAGCTGCTCTAAGTTATTTACTTGAATTTTAAACTGTGCATTTGGTAGTGCTAATGCTGAAAGTATCTGTATTATTTGTTGTTCTATACCAATACAGCTTTCTTTTCGTTTGTCTGATAAGGTTTTAGCTAGTAATAAGCATTTTAAATTAAGATCATTTTTTTCTTTCTCAGTTTTTTTTATATCGTTTTCTATCGACGCAAAAGAGTTTAATTTTTCTTCAGTTTCATTTTTAATTTCTATAAGCTCTTCAACAGATTTTACCTGATGTTTTTTTAATAAATGATTTAAACTATTTAATTTAGAATAAATGGTTTCTAACTTGTCTTTTTCAAAAATAGTGTTGTCTTCTAATTTTTCAATTTCAAGTATAACATCTTTTAATTCTAAATACATAGAGTTTATTCTATTAGAAACAGACTCATATTGAGTGCCAAATTTTGACAATAAGTTGATTTGTTGCTTAGTAAAATTTAGTTCATTTAATGTGTTTTGTTCATTAATAGAAAGTGTTTTTAATACTAAAATTAAACTGTTTTTTATATTTTCTGAATTTTCAAGTAATGTGCTTTCTGTTAGTAACGCTTCATAATTAAGTGCTTCTAGAGGGGTTGATGTAAGTTCATCAAAAATAAATTGCAAATAATCTTGCTCTTTTTTGCCTTGAGATTCTAGTAAAATAAGCTCATTTAGCTTTGCATTTATTTTTTGATATTTTGCAAATTCCTTTTTATACTCACTATATAATTCAACGGTAGAAGCCATGGCATCTACTAGTTCTAATTGAAAGTTTGAATTTTTTAATAAAATTGATTCGTGCTGAGAATGAATGTCTATTAAATATTCGCCAAGTTCTTTAATAACTGAAAGGGTGGTAGGGGTATCATTTACAAAGACACGGGATTTACCTTCTGGCGTAATTTCTCTACGCACTTTGGTTTTAATATCATAATCTAACTCCTTTTCATCAAAAAAAGATTTTAAAGCATAATGCGTAATATCAAATTCAGCTTCTATTACACACTTTTTTGATGCGTCTTTTAAGGTGCCTACATCTGCCCTGTTGCCAGCAATTAAGCCTAAAGCACCTAATAAAATAGATTTGCCCGACCCGGTTTCGCCTGTGATTACGGTAAATCCGTTATTAAAAGAAACGTCTGCTTCTTCAATTAATGTAAAGTTTTGAATTTTTAAATGAAGTAACATTTGTTGGTTTTAATTAATAGTAAACAGCGCGTCTTACCTCTGCTAATTGCTTACTAAAACGTAATACTTGGCGCGTGTACCCATATTCATTATCATACCAAACATATAATACAATACTCTTTTTATCGGGTGATATAATCGTTGCTTGGCTGTCATATACCGATGGGCAAGGGTTACCAACTACGTCTGTTGATACTAATTCGTTACTAAAGGCGTATTGTATTTGTTCTACCAATTCTCCATCTAGGGCATATTTTCTTACTATATCATTCACTTGATCCTTAGTAATTTCGGTATTAATATTTAAGTTAAGTATGGCTAATGATACGTTAGGGGTTGGTACACGTACGGAGTTTGCAGTAAATTTACCTGCTAAGTGCGGCAATACTTTTTTAAGTGCGCTTTCGGCGCCTGTTTCTGTAATTACCATATTTAATGCTGCTGAGCGGCCTCTTCTGTATTTTGAATGATAATTATCTAATAAATTTTGGTCGTTAGTATATGAATGTACGGTTTCAATATGCCCTTTTATTATGCCTAATTCTGTATCTATTACGTGTAATATAGGCATAATGGCATTGGTAGTGCAGGATGCCGCTGAAAATATTTTTTGAGTTTTTAAATCTATCGTGTTATGATTTACACCAAAAACTACATTGGGTACGTTGCCTTTGGCTGGGGCTGTAAGTAATACTTTATCAACGCCTTTTGCGCTTAGGTGTCTACTCAATTCTTTATCATCTCTAAACACGCCGGTGTTATCAATAAGCAAGGCATTGTTAATGTCGTATTTTGTATAGTCTACATCTTCAGGGTTTTTAGAATCTATCATTTGTACGTAGTGTCCGTTTATAATTAATGCTTTATTTTCTAAGTCTTCAATTACAGTGCCTGGAAAATTTCCGTGTACAGAGTCGGTTCTAAGTAAAGCAGCTCTTTTAATTATTTGCTCATCTGAGTTTCCTCTTGTAACAATGGCTTTTAATCTTAATTGTTCGTTTTTACCTGCTTGGCTTATAAGTTCTCTTGCGGCTAATCTACCTATTCGTCCAAAACCATATAGAATAACGTCTTTTGGAGTTATTGTATTGTTAACATTTATTAAATCTTTCAATTTGGTTAAAACAAAATCGGTTGCTGATTTGTGATTGCTTTTTTCTTGTTGGTATTCAAATGATAATTTACCAATATCTAAGCGAGAAGGACAAACATTTTGTGTATATATTTCTTTGGCTATATCTAATGTATCTTGCACATAAATGCTTTTTTTAACAATATCTTTAGCATATAAATGGAGACTTAATATTTCGCTAGCCCCTCTGTTTACTAATTGATTTCTAAATAATACCAATTCTATTGATTTTTCTACCCATAATTTTCCAATGTAATTTATTAAATCAAAGGCTAGTTTTTCTTGTTCAATCCAAGCTGTTACTTTTTCGTTGTATTTTGTTGTTACATTACTCATAATATATATGTTATTGGTTATTAATATTCTTTTTCTTCGTTATCTGTATAAGGGTTTTCGTCGTCATTTTCATTATTAAGTTCATCATCTTCGTCTAATTCAAAATCATCTTCATCGTCTATATCACCTTCTATTCCTTGTATGTCTTTCAAGTCGCTGTCATCAATGCCTACCTCATCAGTATTTAATTTTTTATATATTTCAGATTCGTCTATATCTTCCTCTTCTTTTTGATTAGGGTCTAAAAGTAAAGGGTCTACAATAGGTTTTATGACTGGCTTATATTGCTTTGGAGATTTACCAATTGTTTTGGTGCAAATAGGATATTTTATTTTTGCATCTTCGGCACCTATTTTTATTAATTCTATATAAAAAGTCCATTTTTCTTTTAAATCAAATACATATAAAAAATGCTGACGAGGATTTTCTATATGTTTGGCAATTTTGGTAGTAGACATGAGCTGTTTAGGGCTCATATTTTTTTTAATTTCTTCTTTATCTAACTCTAAGTTTTCTTTTTTGTAGGTTATTTCTTGATATTTACGCCATAAATCATCGCTTACAAAAAAAGAGGCTGCATGTTTGTTATCAAATTGAAAAGCACTTTGAATGGCTAAATGCAACTCTTCATACGTGTTGGTAGATAAGGTTTCTATTTCACGATAAATTTCCTCATCATCTTCTAAATATATTTTAAAACGATAAAATGCCATATACCTATTTTTTAAATCTATCTGCTACTATTAAATTTTTAGATTCTTTATTGGAATAGTTATAAAAGCCGTTACCTGATTTAACGCCTAAATGCCCTGCCGTTACCATGTTTACTAAAAGCGGACATGGCGCATATTTTGGGTTGCCAAAGCCTGTGTATAATACATTTAATATGTTTAAACAAACGTCTAATCCAATAAAATCAGCTAATTGCAAAGGTCCCATAGGGTGAGCCATGCCTAATTTCATCACTGTATCAATTTCGTTAACACCCGCTACGCTTTCGTGTAAGGTTATAATAGCTTCGTTAATCATTGGCATTAATATTTTATTGGCAACAAAACCTGGGTAGTCGTTAACCTCTACAGGTATTTTATGTAAGGCTTGTGTTAAACTCATTGTTTTACTGCAAGTATCATCAGTAGTAGTATAACCTCTTATTACTTCTACTAATTTCATTACCGGCACGGGGTTCATAAAGTGCATACCTATTACTTGACCTGGGCGCTTGGTAACTGCTGCAATTTGGGTAATGGATATAGAAGAGGTATTGCTTGCTAAAATGGTGTGTGGTGGGCAATACTCATCTAACTGTTTAAAAATAGCTAGTTTAATTTGTACATTTTCGCTAGCTGCTTCTACAGCTAAATCAATGGTTTTAACACCATCTGGTAGTGAAGTATATGTTTTAATGTTGCTTAAAATGGTAGTTTTATCTGCTTCAGTAATAGCTCCTTTGGTTATTTGTCTATCAATGTTTTTGGTAATCGTGTTTATGGCTTTTTGAAGGGCTGTTTCATTAATATCTATTAAATTAACTTTAAACCCATATTGTGCAAACACATGCGTTATGCCGTTACCCATGGTACCACTTCCTATTACTGCTATATTTTTCATAATTTTAATTGCCAATTTAAGGGTAGCAAAAATATAAAAAATAAAGTTAAACAGCCTTAAATTATTAGTTTCATACGCACTGTTAAGTATAAAAATATAGTAAAATAATTAATTTTTTACGCCCACAAAATAAGGATCTGAAGCTAATTCAATTTTTTTTGGGTTAACTTGAAGTGTTTGAAGGTTAATAAAATTTACAAAACCATTTCGCCCTCCATT
Source organism: Bacteroidia bacterium (assembly GCA_031539425.1). GTDB lineage: Bacteria > Bacteroidota > Bacteroidia > B-17B0 > Aurantibacillaceae > UBA4416. The sequence goes on along the minus strand of JAVKLI010000070.1, from coordinate 7,164 downwards.
ACAGTTAGATGTGTGATGAGGTGCTGGACCAGCATTTGTTACATTTCTGCTGGCTACTATAATTTGATTATTTTTCACATCAATATCTATTCCGTGTGGTTCATAGCCTACATTAATATTTACTACATTAAATGGGGTGTTAATGTCAATTACAGAAACACACCCTTTTTGTAAAGGTATTGACGTTGGCTCCTCTTCGCAGGTAACAAATAATTTTTGTTGTTGATCATTTATAACCATTTCTAAAGGCATTTTACCTGTTTTAATAGTTTTAACTAATACATCAGTATTAGCATTTAAAACTCTTACTTCGTTTGATGCTTGACACGAAACAAAATAAAATAACCCGTTGGGTGAAAATACAATTTGATGGGGGTCAAATAAATTAGGAGTTGTTTTGGGTTGTATACTCCCATCTAAAGTAATTTGTTGTGGTGGTTGTGTAAAACCAGTGTCTATTTTATATATAAAATTACCATATTGAGCAGTTACATACAACATATCATTTGCATCATTTAAAGCGCAACCATGCGCTTGTGTGGTTCCACCAAAGTTTTTTAATAACTTCATATTTTCTAAATCTACTTGAGCAATGCGACTGTTTTGTTGCCATGATACACAATAAGCCCATTTACTATCTTTACTTATTACCATGGTATTCCAATTAAAGCAAGGGTTTTGGGTTTGATCATTTCCTAAATCTACCTGCGCTACAAGCTGGTCTGTTGTTGTACTAAATTTTTGAAGCACATTGTTATTTGTAAAAATCACATACCAGTATTTATTGTCTGGAGAAACCCTTATCATGTGTGGTACTTCAATTACATTATCTTTTATGCCAACAGTAATATACTTTATAGGTAATTGCGTTTCAGCGTCAAATACAGTAACTACATCACAGGCTTGATTGGTGATATAATATTTTGTATTTACATCTTGCCACATTATTTTACCATTTTTATCAGGAGCCCCATTAGTAATCCAGGTTTTAATTTTTGATAGCTCATCTTTGCTTAAAGGAGTTTCATTTAAAGGCATTGTAGGCACAGAAACTAAACCTAAAGCAGGAAACGTATTGATATAATTGCATAAGATAGAGAAATCATTCCTAAATGGAATTACGGGCGATCCATTTACAGAGCCCTTAAATAAATTAGAATAGGTGCTCATATTAAACTGGCCAGCCGCCATGTAGCTTTTATCGTTATGGCAGCCAGATGTAGCGCATTTATTTAAAAATATATACCCAATATCTGCAGGGTAATCACTCACATTTTTAACTAACGGTGCCACATCATTTGTACATGAGCATAATAAAATAACAGAGAGAAAAACAATGTAAATCTTTAAATGATGATACATTAAAAATTATTTTTTAATTTCTTTACCAAAAAAATCAAATTGTTTTTTTAGTTTATCACCTTTATTTATAGTAACGGTACCTTCAATTTCTGTATTTTCTATAGAAATTTTATAAGTATACTCTAAACCATCAATTGTTGTGGTAGCCTTACATTCTATAAACCTATTTTCATTTTCATATTCGTCTACTGCTGATGAATCTTTTAAAATTTCATATTTAACCCATGATAACTTAGTATTATCGTTCATATAATCACTTCGAACCCCTTTATTTATTTTAAATTCTAAATCAGAAACAAATGATTTGTTTGAAGGGGGGCCAGCTACTTTTAGTTCTGAAAAAGTTACTTTAAACAGTCTTTTATCAAGTCCATCGCTACTTTGTGATGATTTGGTAAATGAGGAGCATATTATGCAGAAAATCAGTATTACAAATGGTTTAAAAAATATTTTCATAACTATTAGTGTTTAAAGTTTTTTGCACTAAAATAAAAAAAGAAATTGAAATTTTAGTAATTTTATTTAATGGAACCACTTGCAGAAAGATTACGACCTAAAACAATTGATAAATTTATTGGTCAAGAACATATACTAGGACATGAAGGCCCGTTAAAAAAAATAATTGAGCAAAACATTTTACCTTCTATTATTTTGTGGGGGCCTCCTGGAGTAGGAAAAACAACAATAGCACATATTATTGCAAACACTTTAAAAAGACCATTTTACAACCTAAGTGCCGTTAGCGCGGGTGTAAAAGAGGTGAGAGATATTATTGAAAAAGCAAGCGAAAGCAGTCATTTATTTTCTCAAGCCAAACCCATAGTGTTTATTGATGAAATACATCGGTTTAATAAATCACAGCAAGACTCACTATTACAAGCTGTAGAAAAAGGAACCATCACATTAATTGGAGCCACCACTGAAAACCCTTCTTATGAAGTCAATTCAGCCCTTTTATCAAGATGTCAAGTATATGTTTTGAAAGAATTAACCACGCTGCATTTACAAAGTTTAATTGACAGAGCGCTTACTCAAGATATTGTTTTAAAAAATAAACACATTACCATTAAAGAAACAGATGCTTTATTTGCTTTATCAAATGGGGATGGTAGAAAGCTACTCAATATTTTTGAAATTGTAATTAATTGCTTTAGCAGTAATACCATTGAAATTACAAATGAAATAGTTAAGACGAGTATTCAAAATAATATTTCGGTATTTGATAAAAATGGCGAACAGCATTACGATACCATTTCGGCACTTATCAAATCTATTAGAGGGTCAGACCCTAATGCGGCTATATATTGGTTAGCCAAACTAATAGCTGGGGGCGAAGATCCAAAATTTATTGCCCGACGATTAATCATCTTAAGTTCTGAAGATATAGGCTTAGCAAACCCTAACGCCTTGCTTATTGCCAATGCTTGCTTTCAAGCTGTTAATGTAATTGGTTATCCCGAATGTAGAATTATATTGTCTGAAACCGTTTTATACTTAGCCACTTCTCCAAAAAGTAATAGCAGTTATTTAGCTATTGACAATGCGCTTGATTATATTAAAAAAAATGGCGCTCTAAATGTACCCTTAGATTTGCGAAATGCGCAAACCAATTTAATGAAACGTTTTAACTATGGTGCCAATTATAAATATGCTCATAACTATGATAGCCAGTTTGTAGACATGGAATTTTTACCAACAGAATTGAGCGGCACCGTATTTTATGAACCAGCAAATAATATAAAGGAACAGGAAATTCAAAAAAACATTATTCAAAATTGGAAAGGAAAATATAAAATAAATAAAGAGAATAAGTAGGTAGTAACCTAGTTTTAAAGATTGCTATTAAGAAGACCTGTCAATAAACTAATTTTACTTACTCCCTCAGCACCTTTTGCGTTACTACGCTACCATTGCGTAACTGCGCTTTTAAAAAGTACATACCACTTGGTAAGTTAGTTTCTGTAAATACAACATTACCTTGCACTTCTATTTTTACCTGTTTGCCCAGCACATCAAAAAGCTGTAATTTTTTAACCTCTTGCATAGAGCTTATAAAGAGCTGATTGGTAAAGGGGTTGGGACTTATAGCAATAGCATTAGCTCCAATTAACTCTTCTGTACCTAAGGTAAAAAATTGATTATAACAATCTGCATATCCGAAAACTAAATAAACAGGAAAATTAGTTGCTTCATAGCAAATTAAATTATTAGGAAGTATTCCTGTATCATCTGAACTTGACCTAACCTTTTTGTCTAAATTTATATAATTCATTCCGTAAATAGGTCCATATTTAGAATTTACATTCATTAAATGTGGAATTTCATTAATTACCTGATCTGTAGAGCTCATTACGCAATTAACTGACGTCGCTTTTAAATTTTTTGTTTCTTGACCATTTAAAGTTTCTAAGGACATTTGTGTTATCCTTGCACAAACATTTACAGTGGAACCATTTGGGCTAAAAACACCTAAATTCCATCTATCATCCAAACTGGGGTTTCGTTTCCATACAAATTCAAGTTTATTGTTGCTTACGTTTATACAGTAAACAGAATCATTTGAAGTGTAAAAATGCTTATCAACTTCTGCTATGGTAGCACTTGGTGCACTATACACCGCAGGAGGCCCCCACGACAATACTTCTCTTTGTTGCATGGTACCTCTAACTATTTGAAACGTTTTACCGCCTATTACCAAATCCCCAACATAGTAGTAATAGAAATAATAACGCAAAGATCCATTAGAACTACTCGAGGCATAATGCCATTTAGAGCCAGGGCTAATCCTGCCGGAGCTTGTTTGTGCAGTTAAAAAAAGTGTTGCTGTAATAAGCAAAAGTGTTAATATAAGCTGTTTCATAGTTTTATAAATTTATGGTTAATTATTTGGTTATTTGTGGTTGATATTTTTATATAATACATGCCTTTAGGTAATTCATTAATTGTAATAGGCACTGTGTTTCCTTGCAAAACAAGCCTGCCATCTACTTGATAAATTTTATACCCTTGTATAAAATGTTCGTGGCTTATGTTTAACACATCAACAGCGGGGTTGGGGTAAATTTTAATGCTTCCTTATTTAGTTCATCATCTGTGCCCACTGTAAAAAAATTAGTATAACAATCTACTAAATAAGGAGGAAAGGATATTGGCACTTCTGTCCTCTGATAAAACGGAAAGGTAGAAGATTCGTAACAATTTAATATATCGGGCATATAATCAGGAGTAAATCTTGAACCATTTGTCCATTCATATGTATTAATACCGCTAAAGCCTTTAAATGGGCCAAACTTGGTATTTATTTGTTTAATATGATTAGCAAACAAGCCATATTCACCAGGTAAATAGCGCTTAGCTTTAGATATGTTGTAAGGTGATGAATATATTTCTTTCATATATTGCCCATTGATACTGACTGATTTTACAGAATCTACAATGCAATATACCGTAGTATAGGTATTAGCCCAGGGGATGTATTGTAAGCCAAAATTCCATATATCACCTTTTTTAGCGGCATTGTGCCAAGCAAATTGTAAGCTGTTATTTTTACCCAATACATATACTGTATCATTTGAGGTGTAAAAAAATTTAGGGCTTAGGTAGGTTAAATTACCCTTTATATACTTTTCATTAACTGTTATAGTATACAACTGCTGCGCCCAAATAACTTGCTGAAAGTTTTTATTTGCAATTACAGTATCTTTCATATAGTTGTATTTATTATATCCGCTTATAGATGGCCTATAATTAGCCTCATAATGCCATTGGGTACCAACATCTAACCATTTATGAGTTGTTTGGGCAAAGCCTTGCTGTGTTATAATGATACATGTTATTATTAAAACGATGCGTTTCATTATTTGATAAATTTTTGGTTAAACAATTGGTTATTTTTTGTTTTAAGCTGAATAAAATACAAGCTTTCTGTTAAATCATCAGTAGCTATTGGAAAACTGTTGCCTTTTTTTACAAGAGACCCATTGGCAGAAAAAATTTTATAGGCTAAAATAGACTCACTGTTGCTAACATTTAAAACACTGTAAACTGGATTTGGATAAATTTTGAAAGCAGTTTTATTTTCAATATCCATCATACCAACCGTGCAATTTTGGTTAAAGCATCCATTGGCATCAACCCTAAATAACCAACCCCTTTGCATTAAAGGATTCCATACATCTAACGTACCGCAGGCAACAAATCCGCCATCTGGCATTTCTGATATATCTTTAGCATCTGGAAAAACAGTTCCCCATAAATCATCTGGGAGTGTTTCATACTCCCGAAACCACACACTATCGCCATTGGCTTTAAATTTAAAAATACAATTTGTGAGTCTTTCAGTTGTATCACCCATCCAATTTGCACGTTTGTGGCCATTAAATCCAATCCCTACAATATGGGTATCATTGGTAATAATTAATTTTTTAACACCATATTCTGCTGCACTTCTTAATCCAATATATTTAGTCCATAACACATTTAAGTTTTTATCATATTTTCTAATATATTTTCGGTTAAAAATATCAGCCTGTGAACCACTAATTGTCCAACCATCACTTATTCTTCCACCAACTACAAAATCACCATTAGGAAACATAGCAGAAACATGTGGCCCATAAAAATTCCCTGCCGTTGTGCTATAACTACTGACAATATTAAATAAGGTATCTAATTTATGAATTACCAAATCTTGAGGGTAATTTGGATATAATTTTGATACTTCACTGATAATTATATAATAAAAATTATTAAATTTATTCATACCAGTTACATAAGTATTTTTATTTATTGTACAAAAAATTCGTTCACGTTTAGTATTTTTAAGGCTATCTATTAACACTATTTTACAAGCTTCACCGGAAGAAAAAGCAATAAAATATGCGTTTGAATTTAACTTGGTTGCATAATTCACTCTTGTTTGTCCATTCGTAGGTGGGCATAAATAATCAAACGATTTATTACTATTAATATCATAAAAATGGGCTTTATAATTATAGGGTTTTGTTGGTTGTAAAGAGTATCGTTGTTCAATGCCGCTGCAAAAAACACCATTTGTATATTGGCTAAAACCAAAGACATAAGTACTATCCATATTTCCAGTACGCTTTGTAGATATTAATTTACCCAACAAATCAAACTTTAATATTTCACCTGTAACATAGGGAATAGAGTCGCCATAATAAACTGATAAGGCATTGGCATAAATATAATTACCAATGGAGGTTACTCCTAAAATTTTTGATGCAAAGTTATTATCATAACCCACCCAGTTCCATGTATTTTGGGCTGTTAAGCCTAATTGTATTACAATCAGCCAAACAAGTAAAGCGCATTTAAAAATTATTTTTTTCATAGTGTTTTGTTTTTAAAAAACCAAGGCTTGCCATTGTTACAAGCCTTGGTTTTGGGTTTATTTATTATGGGTGCATTACAACAAATTTCTCTGTTTTTATGGTTTCTCCTTTAGCATTTTTACACTCTAGTATATAGGTGCCGTTGGCATACTCAAGGGTGTTTAATTTAAGTAGCCTTTCGTTATTTACTTCTTGTTTAAATACAATATTCCCTTTTAGGTTACATACACTAATTAAAGGGGAGTTCTATAAATTAAATGTTGATAAATTCGGTAATCATATATTAATTTAATTATCTGAATGTCATGTAGTTAATTTTATATTTGCATTATAAATACATCAATAAAATGAAGGCATGTTACTATAAATCTAAAGGGAAAAAAGGATTGTTTGACGATGAAAATTCGTTAGCACTATTATCAGAAATAGGTAATCCATTAGAAATGAT
>JAVKLI010000069.1:0-30856 GCA_031539425.1 Bacteroidia bacterium | reverse complement strand
GCATATTACATGGCGGCATCAGATTTAGAGAGGGGTTTCAAGTGGGGCTTCGCTACAGTGCAGGTTTATTACAAGTAAATAAAGCTGAAACTGGTACAAATCAAACGATAAGCTTATATATACAAGTTGGCGTGTTTTAAAAACATCAAAGCAACTTGATATAGTTGTGTTAAAATAAAAATTTAATTTATTTTCTTTTTTTATAACGTTTAGGGTTTCTAACTTCTAAGCGTTTTGTGCTACTGCTAGATATTATTTCAAAGTCTAATTGTTTTTGCTCAAGGTTTGCATTTCTAACAATAATTTGTACTGTGTCACCTAATGAATATATTTTTCCTGAGCGTTTTCCGATGAGTTTATGATTGGCTTTATCTAAATAAAAATGGTCGTTTTTAAGCGATTTTATGCGTACTAATCCTTCACATTTATTTTCAGTAATTTCTACAAATAGGCCCCATTCTGTTACACCGCTTATTACGCCATCAAATACCTGATCAATTTTATTTTTTAAAAATTCAACTTGTTTATATTTTATTGAGGCTCTTTCTGCCTCGGTAGCTAGTTTTTCCATACGAGATGCTTGTTTGCACATATGTTCTAAATCTGCTTCGCTATCTGTTTTTAAATTATTGAGCTTGGCTTCTAATAAGCGATGTACCAATACATCTGGATACCTTCTTATTGGAGATGTAAAATGGGTATAATACTCAAAACCTAAACCATAATGGCCTTCATTTTTTGTAGTATACAGGGCCTTTGGCATACTACGTAAGGTAACCATCTCTACAATACTTTGTTCTTTTTTATTTTTTACATCTTTTAATAGTTTATTTATAGAATGCGCTGTCTTTTGTGTATTTCCAACAGATATGTTATACCCAAATTGATTTACAAATTGATTTAACTCTAATAGTTTATCATTTTTTGGAACTTCGTGCACCCTATATACAGCTGGGGTATGCTGCAATTTTAAATGGTTTAACGATGGATGTAAAGGGGTTGTAATTTTATTTGTTAAAAATTCGGCCACTTTTTTATTAGCCAATAACATAAATTGTTCTATTAATTTGTGCGCATCTTGTTGTACTTTAAAATATACAGAAATAGGTGCTCCCAAATCATCTAAAAGAAATTTAACCTCTTCTTTATCAAAAAATATGGTTCCATTTTTAGCATTTTCGTTTAGCAATTGCTTGGCTAAATGATTTAAAGTTTGTATTTCATTTAGATAGTCTCCTTCATTGGTAACAATTGCATTTTGAACCTCTTCGTAGGTAAATCTTTTATTGCTTAAAATAACAGTTTTACCAAACCATTGATTGACGAGCTCTGCATCATTGGTCATTTCAAATACCGCACTAAAGCAATATTTTTCTTCATTGGGTCTTAATGAACAAGCAAAATTACTCAAAACTTCAGGCAACATAGGCACACATCTATCTACTAAATAAACAGAGGTAGCTCTATTAAAAGCTTCATCATTTAAATTGGTATTTGGTTTTAAATAATGGGTTACATCGGCAATATGCACGCCAATTTCCCAATTGCCATTGGGTAGTTTTTCTATTGATAAGGCGTCGTCAAAATCTTTAGCATCAATGGGGTCTATTGTAAATGTAGTGATACTTCTAAAATCTCTACGTTTTGCTATTTCATGTTTTGTTATTGCGGTATTTATTTTTTCAGCTTCTTTAGAAATATGAGGTTCAAACTCCATGGGTAAGCTGTATTGAGCCATAATAGCATGCATTTCTGAATGGTGTTCACCCACATTACCAAGCACTTTAATTACATTTGCTACTGGATTTTTGGTGTGATTTTCCCATTTATGAAATTCTATAATTACTTTTTGTTTGTTTTTTGCATCCAGCGTATTTTCTAGTGATACATAAAAATCCACATGAATTTTAGGATTATCTACAATTACAAAAGCATGGTGTTCACTTATTTGAATAACGCCTACATATTTAGTCGTAATTCTTTCTATAACTTCTTCTATCTCGCCTTCTGGCTTATTTTTAAAAGATTTATTTGATACTAATACCGATACGGTATCCCCATTTAAAGCGTTTTTTGTTTTGTGTGGCGGAATAAAAATATCTTTATCACGTCCTTCAACCACTACATAAGCAACTCCAGAAGCGGTAAAATCTATAGTTCCAACTAGTGTTTGCATTTGAAGCTTTAATTGATATTTTTTATTATCGGTTTCTTTTAAAAAATCTTTAATAACTAAATTATCTAAAAACTCTAACATTTCTTTTGGCTTAGGCTTAACTGGTAAGAGTTTGGCAACTTGTTTATAATTAAAAATTTTAGATGGATTGTTTGTAAAAATTTCTAAAACTTCTGTAGAGTTTATATTAGTTTTAAAATCTGTTTCAGGCATAGTTCGGGTTAAAAATGTAAAAATATCATTTATTAATTGCAAACTCAGCAGAATATAGTCTTTTAATGCGTTTACATCATTTTGAAATACGTTTATTTTTAAATTTAAATACTATTCTAAAAGAGGTTGCGATGAGTGAATTCAACTCATTGTTTTAAAAAAAAATTAATTTTAGAGTTTTTGTAATAAAAAAATATTATATTTGTTTCCAATGTGTAAAAACAATGATAATATGAATTGTAATAAGTTTCGATTAATCGCTACTTTTGTGCTATGTATATCCCTATTTGCAAATGCCCAAGATCCACATTTTTCACAGTTTTATTCTAATCCCTTATATTTGAATCCTGCTTTTGCAGGTACTACAAAGTGCCCCAGAGTATCTTTAAATTATCGTAATCAGTGGGGTACACTTTCAGCACCATTTGAAACCTATTCAGCATCTTTTGATAAACATTTTGATGAAATACATGGCGGTATTGGCGCATATATTTTGCGAGATAATCAAGCCTATGGTCAATTAAAAACAACAAGCTTTCACTTAATGTATTCATATTTATTAAGAGCAACATCTAAAATTTCTTTTAAGTTTGCATTACAAGCAGGTGGCTTTCAAAAAGCATTGGATAAATCCAAATTAAAATTTGGTGATATGATAGATGCAAGGAGAGGTTTTATACACTATACTCAAGAGAGTTTACCGGTGGATACCAAAAGTGGGTTAGATTTTGGCGGCGGATTTTTAATGTTTACTGATAATTTATATTTTGGTGCAGCTTTTCATCATATTACTCAACCAGATGAAGGGTTGTTGGGTATTTCGCCTTTACCATTAAAAATAACAGGTCACGTTGGTTATAGTATTCCCCTCAAAAAAAGCAGGCCGAGTGATGTTGATTCGTACGTGTCTTTTAACCTTTTATATATGAACCAGAGCAAGTTTAATTATTTTAATGCAGGTGTTTATTTTGTAAGAGGTTTATTTACAGGTGGGATTTGGTATAGACACATGGACGCAGTAATTATTATGGCTGGATTACAATTAAAGGACTATAAAATTGGTTACAGTTATGATGTTACAACTTCTAATTTAGCCCTTAAAATTGCTGGTGCGCATGAAGTCTCTATTTCTACACAACTTAAATGCAAACCCAAAACCAGAAAATTTAGAACAACTAGCTGTCCTGCATTTTAATTTAAATAAAAACAAAACCGAATAACTATGAATTCAACATTTTTTTTAAGAGTTAAACTTTTATCTATAGTATTATTATTTGTTAGTATTACAGCTTGCAAAAATACTTCAAGCGAATCTTCTGTTACTGGTTGGGCCTATAACGACCCAAAAAATGGCGGTTTTGAAAAAGTAGATTTTAGAGAACAAGAAACTGGGCCAGGATTAGTATTTATAGAAGGAGGTGCATTTACAATGGGACGAGCACAAGATGACCCTACTTTTGAATGGAATAATAAGTCTAAAAGAGTTACAGTTTCGTCTTTTTATATAGATAAAACAGAAGTTTCTAACCTTCATTACTTAGAATATTTATACTGGACGAAAAAAGTATTTGGGACTACTTTTCCTGATATTTATGTAAAAGCTTTACCTGATACATTAGTATGGAGAGAAAAAACATCATATAATGAGCCTTATGTAGATTATTATTTAAGACATTCATCTTATAGAGATTATCCTGTAGTAGGTGTAAGCTGGCTACAAGCTAATGAGTTTTGTGCCTGGAGAACTGATAGGGTAAACGAATATATCTTAATAAGAGATGGTTTTTTAGAGCCTAATCCTAGTCCAACCGATCAAAATTACTTTAGTACGGAAGCGTATACTGTAAGAAAATGGCAAGGGCAATTAAAAACAAAAGTTAAAACCTTTGACCCACAAAATCCTGAAAGAGATGTTATTATGCAAGATGGTATTTTATTACCTAAATACCGTTTACCTAGCGAAGTTGAATGGGAATTTGCTGCTTATGGCTTAATTGGAAATATGACAGATGGTGAAATTATAAAAAGTAAAAGAATATACCCATGGAATGGTAACGGGGTAAGAAATGGTACAGATGCTGAGTTAGGAAAAATGATGGCTAACTTTGTTAAAGGTAAAGGAGATTATATGGGGGTTGCTGGATACTTAAATGATGGAGCTGATGCTACAAATAAAGTAGAATCATATTATCCAAATGATTATGGGTTATATAATATGGCTGGTAATGTGTCAGAATGGGTGATGGACGTGTACCGTGCCACGAGTTCTTCAGATGTAGATGAATTTAGACCTTTTAGAGGTAATGTATATGTTACCCAATCTAGAGACAGTACAGATGGATCTATAGAAATTATAGGTGAACCCACCTTTCAAAAATTTACTCATAAAGTAAATATACCCACAGCGCATGGAGTATCTCAAGATGCAGCTGAGGTAACAGATAGTATTTTAACTTTAATTACTAGAGATAAAAATGGAACTACCCCTCCAGATGGAAATGTGATGATACCTGGAAGAATTAAATGGAGAGAAGTTAGTAACGCTATTGCATCTGATAATTTAGAGGAAAGAATTAACTATAAGACGTCAGATAACATCTCTAACTTAGACGGCGATGTGCTGTCAAGTATTTATTTTGGAGAAGGCGAAAATGCTTATGCCGACAGATCTGGGAAATTAATGTATGAGTATGGTAAAACAACTTTAGTTAATGACCAATCCCGTGTTTATAAAGGTGGTAGTTGGAGAGATCGTGCATTTTGGTTAAGCCCAGGCTCTCGTAGGTTTTTAAATCAAAGGCAATCTACCTCTAATATTGGCTTTAGATGTGCAATGACTCGTGTTGGTACTATTTCGGGAAACGGTAAATAACATTTCACAACTGTTATAAAAAGCTGATTTTTTTACGTTTTAAATTCTATTATTTCTAATATTGATTTTAGTTTTAAAATTTACATGTAGGTGTTAACTTTAAACTTATATTGTTATTAATGATGAGTTTAAAAATTATTCATGTTTATTTATTAAAACTTTACCTACCGTTATTCTTTATAACCTTATTCATTGGTAATTTTATTTATTTTTTAATATATCTATATACATACCTTGATGAAATTATAGGTAAGGGTATTAATATTTGGCCATTAACTCAATTTTGTTTTTATTCGTTTATTTCATTTTTCCCTGTATCAGTAGTATTAGCCATTTTACTTTCGTCAATTATGTGTTTTGGTAATTTAGCTGAAAACTATGAGCTTAGTGCTTTAAAAAGCTCCGGCCAATCATTATTTAAAATTATAAAACCAATATTTGTTTTTATAGTTGGGCTAGCTATTTTGATGTTTATATTTAATAATTTCTCTTTACCACATATTATAGTTAAGTCATCTCGTTTATTGTATGATATTAGACAAACCAAACCATCACTAAATATAAAAGAGGGAATTTATTCTAATCAAATAGAAGGATACACCTTAAAAGTTGGTAAAAAAAGTGCAGATGGAAAAAAACTATTTAATATTAGCTTATACGACCAAAGTAATGGGTATGGTAACATAATTCAAATGTATAGTGATAGTGGTTATATTGCAACTTCGAATGACAAGAATTATTTAAATTTTTGTTTACAAAGTGGCATTAGGTATGAAGATATGGTTCAAGACCAAAATTATTTTACTAAAAAACCAACGATGCAAATTCAATTTTCTGAAATGACATTTAACATGGATTTGTCAGCATTTAAAATGAAAAACTCCGATGATAATTTGTTTAAAAATGACATTAAAATGATGAATATATGGATGATAAATAATGAAATAGATTCTACTCTAAGTTACATTTATAAAAAGAAACAAGATTTAAAACAAAACTTAAATACTTATTATTTAACACACTGTAATGATTTTTTATACGACACTTTACTTACACATAAAGTAATATTTGTTAAACAAATGCTTAAACAAATTTCTAAGGATGAGCAGTTTAAAATATATGAATATGCCCAACATTTAGTGAGAAACTTCAGTTCATTAATTGACTCAATAGATGAGGAAATTGATATAAACACTACAAAAATTAATGAATTTAAAGCGGGATGGCATAAAAAAATAGCCATGTCTTTAGTTTGTATTATTTTAAGTTTTATAGGTTTAGCACTTGGGGCAATTATAAAAAAAGGTGGAATGGGGCTTCCTACTGTAGTAGCAGTATTATTTTTTTTAGTGTATTATATTACATCAATTATTTTTGAGCGTTTAGTTTATAACAATACATTTTTACCTATAGTTGGAATTTGGGCTCCTCCTTTATTTTTTCTAATTGTAGCCTGTTTGCTATTTTATAGGGCTGCAAAAGAAGTGCCGTTATTCAGTTTTTCATTTAAAAAATTACAAACTAAAACTTCTTAATAAGCTAAAGATGAATTTATTAATGAAATGTTTATAGAAGACTTCTTTAATAATTAACTAAATTAAGTTGACTAAATAGTTTGATTTTATTGCTTTTCATTTGGGGCTAAAAAAACAAAACATTAGCCAATATAACAATAGAATATGCAAAAGGTGTAGTTAATGATTGGACGGCAAGTGAAAAGGGGTATATAGAAAATTAACCCTCTATATCATGTAAATATATTGTTATTGGTGTAGTAATTAGAAGCGATGATCAAGAAAGCCATTCGCTACCAATAAATTTACTATTTATGCTTGTATAAAGTTTAATTTAAGTTAAATGAACTTTTTTTTGTTTACTCCACAAACCAGCCAATTATCATACGGCGTAGCTTGGCTGTGTAGGTTTGGTGTTGATAGTCTATATAATTTTCGGTAGCGTTGATGCACTTGGCAAATTGTTTAATTCTATAACGCATCTCGCTATTTAATAAATTAAATAATTCAAAAGCCTCGTCAAAATCGGCTGCGTTATCTTTTATTCGTCCAAAATGATTGTCTAATGATTGGTCAAGAACAAGGGCTGGTTTTAAGCCTTTGCGAAGGCATTGCATATATTTATCTTTTACAATAAATGCCTCAGATGATGAGTTTAAAAAGCGTGCTTTTATGTCATCTGGCAAATCGTAATCATTTTCTGCTTCATAATTCCACTCTTCTTTATACTTACTATCTAAGTACAAGTGTGGCGACATAAATACATGGTTCCAATCTATAGGGTGCTGCCAAAGGTTAAACCTTCTGGCGTTATTACCTAAATCAATAATATTAAATTCTGTTTTGTGTTTTAAATAGCGTGAGCCTCTCCCTATCATTTGCTGGTATAGGGTGAGCGATCGGGTGGCTCTATTTAGTATAATTGATTTTACTTCGGGTTCATCAAATCCTGTGGTTAAAATACTTACAGAGCTTAAAATTCCATTTGGCGTTTCTTTAAACCAATTAAGGGTTTCGTACCTGTCTCTATCACTAAAAGTGCTATCAAGGTATTTTACTGGGTATCCTTTTTCTTTAAATAATCTGTAAACAGAAATACTTGCCAAAATACCTGCGTTAAATATGAGTGTTTTGGTGTTCAGTGCAATTTCTTCGTAGCAATCTATTAATTTGTTTTGCATGATAGCTTGGGTATAGAGTTGTTCGTGTGAACCGGTAGTAAATTCACCATTATTACCTACTTTAAGCGAACTTAAATTAACATCTTGAGAGTACGTGATACCATTTGCTAAATAGCTGTTTTTAATTAACTTGGCAATACTTTCGCCTACAATAATTTCTTTATAAGTTTGATATAGTGGTAATTTTTTATTGCTGCTAAGCGGGGTAGCTGTAACCCCTAAAATATTAACCTTTTCAAAGTAATGAAATAGTTTTCTAAATGAATTATAATGTGCTTCGTCTACAATTACTAACCCAATATCTTCTACAAATTGGTCATCTTCTTGTAAGCGATTGTTAAGGGTTTCTACTAGTGCTGTAAAACTTTGGTATTGGCTATTTTGCGGTAACTGTTTTACATCGGCATTTATAATTTTATTAAGTATACCAACATTTTGCAGCACATCTGATGTTTGTTTACATAGTTCAATACGGTGCGTTAATATAAGCACTTTTCTATGGTAGGTATTGATATACCATTTTACAATTTCTGAAAAAATAATGGTTTTACCTCCACCTGTAGGTAACTGAAATAAAATGTTTTGATTAGGTTCTATTTCCTTAAGCCTTGAGCAAATTTTATCTACAGCATCCTGTTGGTAAGGGTATAGTTTTTTAACAATAATTTCTTTTTCGGGCTCCAAGGTGATTTATATAAAATGGGTTATAAACTTAATGATTTTTATGCTTTAAACAATAGTTTCTTATTTATTAATGCTCTTTTATACACTTTAATAGGTTATTAACAATAGAGTGCGGATTGTTAAAAAGCCACACAAAAATTAAAAAATTAAAAAAATTATTAACAAAGTGGTAAAAAATGGAATAAAGTGGAATAAAGTGGTAAAAATAAATTTACATTTACAAAGTTTTAATATAAAATCTATAAATTATGGCAAGCTTCATAGGAGAATTTGAATGTAAGGTGGACGCAAAAGGTCGCTTTATGTTTCCTGTGGCTTTAAAAAAGCAGTTTGACACCTTATTTGAAAAAGGTTTTGTTATTAACAGAAATTTACATCAAAAATGTTTGGTGTTATATCCTACTCACGAGTGGGAATTATTAAATAAAAAATTAAGTTCATTAAACAGACTTATAAAAGCCAATGATGTATTTGTAAGAAAATTTAGTGGTGGCGCCACCATAATAGAGGCAGATGCTACCGGAAGATTATTATTACCTACACCATTAATGACTTATGCCGAAATAACTACAGATATAAAAGTATTAGGAAGTAATAATATTATAGAAATATGGGATAAAACCTTATACGACGCATTTTTAAACCAAAATATAGATATAGAGCAATTAGCTCAAGATGTATTAGGCAACTTAAGTAATGATAATGGAAACAGCTAATTCTACCTATCATACCCCTGTATTATTAAACCAATGCATTGAAGGCTTGGCTATTAAAGAAAATGGCACTTATGTAGATATCACCTTTGGAGGAGGTGGGCACTCAAAAGAAATTTTACATCATTTATCAAACAAAGGGCGGTTAATTGCTTTTGATCAAGATGCGGATGCCTTGGCAAATGTACCTTCTGATGACAGGGTTATTTTTATACCCAATAATTTTAGGTTTATAAAAAATTATTTAAAACTCAATAAAATTCAAGGAGTAGATGGAATACTAGGTGATTTGGGCGTTTCGTCTTTTCAATTTGATGAACATAGTAGAGGGTTTTCTATTAGGTTAGATAGTGAACTGGATATGCGCATGAATCAAAAAGGAAGCCAAACAGCACGAAAAATTGTAAACACGTACAGCGTTGAAGCCTTAACAAAAATATTTAGAAGCTATGGCGAAATTGATAATGCTTTTAGGTTAGCCTATATTATAGTAGAACAAAGATTGAACAACGAGATTGTAAGCACCTTTCAATTTAATGAAATTGTAAAAGCCTGCGCACCCAAATTTGACACAAATAAATATTTAGCTAAAGTTTACCAAGCTTTAAGAATAGAAGTGAATGAAGAAATGGCGGCTTTAACAGAATTTTTAAATCAAACCCATCAAGTATTAAATACACAAGGAAGGCTAGTAATTATTAGTTATCACAGTTTAGAAGACAGATTGGTTAAAAACCTTATTAAAACTGGAAATACAGAAGGTAAGCTAGAAAAAGATTTCATATATGGTAATGAAAAGAAATACTTTAACAATATTAGTCATAAGCCCATTACCGCATCAGTAAAGGAAATTGAAAGAAACCCAAGATCACGAAGTGCGAAGTTACGGATTGCAGAAAAATTAGAATTATAAAAAATGGCAAATACATTTAAAAGTCAGCCAACACATACAAACGATATTGAGATAGGTACTCAAAGTGATTCTATTGAAAACAGTGCAAGGCTAAAGAAACAGGGCTTTGTAGCCAAAATATTAAATATTGGATTTGGAGGTAATTTTTTAAATAATACAAAAACATTAAAACAAATTCCGTTTATCATTTTTTTAAGTTGTTTGTCACTCTTATATATAGCCAACGGTTTTTTTGCAGAAGATAAAATAAGAGAAGAAAATAGATTAAAAAATGACATAAAGGAGATTAGAAGCGTTTATATTTCTACTAAGTCTGATATAATGTTTGTATGTAAACAAAGTCAGGTAGCTAAAGCCGTAGAGGCATTAGGCTTAAAAGAATCTACACTTACCCCAAAAGTTATTATTAATCAACTTCACTAAATAACCTTGAGCAGTAAGCAAAATATCATAATTAAAACGCACATTGTATTTAGCATACTATGTGTGATGGCTTGCTCTATTGTGTACAGAATTTATGTTATTCAATTTAAAGAAAAAGATATTTGGAAATCAAAATCTGAAAACTTTAGCTTAAAAGAATTTGAAGTAGAAGCCATAAGAGGTAATATTTTTGATGCCAATGGGAATTTGCTAGCCACTTCATTACCTTACTACGAGGTAGCTATTGATATTAATGCGCCATCAATTACATCAAAAATATTTAATGATAACGTAGATTCATTAAGCTATTTATTAGCTAAAGAAATAAAACTTAAAAGTAAACAAGGTTATGAAAAATTATTAAACGTAGCTCGAAAAACAAATGACAGATATTTTGTTTTAAAAAGAAATGTATCTTATAAAGAACTACAATTAATTAAAAAACTACCAATATTAAGACATGGGTCATTGGGAGGTTTGGTAGTGATACAAAACAATAAACGTGAACGACCATTTAAAAATTTAGCAGCAAGAAGTATTGGTATATATCGCCCTCAAGCCATATCTGTAGGTTTAGAAGGTGCTTACGATAGCATTTTAAAAGGTAGTAGTGGCAAACAATTAATGCAAAAAATTGCAGGAGGTGTTTGGAAACCAGTTAACGATAATCATATTATAGAATCGAAAAATGGCTGTGATTTAGTAACTACAATTGACATTAACATACAAGATGTAGCCGAAAATGCCTTATTAGCAACACTTTCTAAAAATAATGCCTCGCATGGTTGCGCAATTTTAATGGAGGTTAAAACTGGAGAAATAAAAGCCATTGCTAATTTAACAAGAGATAGAAAAGATTCAACCAACTATAATGAAACTTTAAATTACGCCATATTAAATGCTACAGAACCTGGATCTACCTTTAAATTACCTGCATTATTAGCTGCTATAGATGATTACAATTTAAAATTAGATAAAAAAATATTTGTAGGTAATGGTGAAGTTACCTATTATGATAAAACTATAAAAGATTCGCACACGCCTTTAAACAAAACTTTAACTATCAAAGAAGTTTTTGAAACTTCATCAAATGTAGGGCTAAGCAAAATAATTACAGAATGTTATGCTAACAATCCACAAAAATTTATTTCAAAATTAGAATCCTTTCAATTAAATAAAAAATTAAACATATGCATACCTGGCGAAGGTGTACCTTTAATAAAAAACCCTAAAAGTAATTCATGGTCTGGCGTTACACTACCGCAAATGAGTTACGGTTATGAAGTATTGCTTACCCCATTACAATTACTTACTTTTTATAATGCCATTGCTAATAATGGGATGATGGTAAAGCCTCGTTTTGAAAAATCTATTTTATATAATGGTACTACTTTAAAAACATTTTCAACCGAAGTAATTGCAGAACGCATTGTAAGTAACGAAACAATAATTAAAGCCAAGCAATTACTTGAAGGCGTTGTAGAACACGGAACGGGTAGAGGCTTAAATATTACCTCATTTAAAGTAGGTGGTAAAACAGGTACCGCACAAATGGTAAAAAAACATTATAAAAAAGGAACTACAGCTTATGGTGCTGATAACGATCATGATTATCAAGGGTCTTTTATTGGTTATTTTCCGGCTAATAACCCTCAGTATACTTGTTTGGTAGTTGTTTATAATCCAAGCAGGGGTGTGTATTACGGCGGATTAATAGCTGGGCCAGTATTTAAAGAAATTGCAGAAAAAATATATTCTACCAATTTAGAGTTTAGTTTGCCGCTTAATTACAGGCAAAATAAAGTAAATAAAATTCCTAATTATTTGGTGTCACAATCAGATGAAATAAAAAATGCATTTTCAGATTTAAACATTGTTGAATCGGATAGTAAGGTGATTTCAAAAATATCTTCTACCAAACAAATTGAAACGCAATTACAAAAGCAAATCATTCCTAACCTATCTGGTATATCTGCACAAGATGCCGTTTACTTGTTAGAGTCAAGCGGTGTAATAGTTAAGTTTAAAGGGCTTGGTAGGGTGGTTCATCAATCAATAAAAGTAGGTGAACGATTTAATAAAGGAGATAAAATAATATTAACACTTAATTATATATGAAATTACTAAGTAGTATTATATATAAAACGAATTTATTAGAAGTGCATGGCTCTACCCATGTTGCTATCTCTTCTATTAAAATAGATTCAAGAGGTCAAAAAAAAGACTCAGTATTTGTAGCAATTACTGGAACAGTTATTGATGGACATGACCGTATAGATGAAGCCATTCAAAATGGTGCTATAGCTGTTGTATGTGAAAAACTTCCAAATACAGTAAGTAAAAATATTACCTATGTTATTGTTTCAAACACATCAGAAGCATTAGGCATTATGGCTAGTAACTATTATGATAATGCGTGTGAAAATCTTAAAATTATAGGTATTACAGGCACTAATGGTAAAACAACTTGTGTTACATTATTACATAATTTATTTAAAAACTTAGGTTATAATGTGGGTTTAATATCAACTGTTGAAAACAGAATAAACAACGAGGTATTACCATCAACCCATACTACCCCAAATGCTTTAGCCTTACACGAATTATTTTTTGAAATGGTTCAAAAAAAATGTCAATATGTGTTTATGGAAGTGAGCTCACACGCCTTAGTTCAAAATAGGGTAGCAGGTGTGCCGTTTGCAATTGCAGGATTTACAAATATTACACATGATCATTTAGATTATCACGTTACATTTTCTAATTACATAGAAGCCAAAAAAATATTATTTGATAAATTATCAAAACATGCTGTAGCTCTTGTAAACAAAGATGATAAAAATGGGTTGATAATGCTGCAAAATTGTAAAGCCAAACAAAATACGTATAGTATTAATGGTTTTGCAGATTATAAATGTAAAATTATTGAAAACCAACCCAACGGACTTTTATTACAAATAGAAAATCAAGAGGTATGGGTTAAACTAAACGGCACTTTTAATGCTTATAACATATTGTTAGTATATGCTGTATCACAAATATTACAACAAGATAAAATAAATGTTCTTACCATTTTAAGTACTTTAAATTCTGTATCGGGGCGGTTTCAAACTATTAAATCGCATCATAATGTTTTAGCTATAGTAGATTATGCACACACACCTAATGCTTTAAAAAATGTTTTAGAAACAATACACGAATTAAAATTGGGAAATGAAAAAATGGTAACCGTAATAGGATGTGGTGGTAATAGAGATGCAGTAAAACGGCCCATAATGGCGCAAATTGCAAGCGAGCAAAGTGATGTTTTAGTTATAACGACTGATAATCCTCGCTTTGAAAACGCAACCGATATTATAAACGATATGTTACAGGGTATTCCAAAATCTCAAGCGCATAAAGTAATAGTAATAGAAGATAGAAAATTAGCCATAGAAAAAGCATTGAGTATTGCATCGCCCCACGACATTGTTTTGATTGCTGGAAAAGGACATGAAAAATATCAAGAAGTAATGGGTGTCAAAAATCATTTTGATGATGCGGAAGAGGTAAAACAACAATTTGAAAAATTAATTAAAAATTAAATTATGCTTTATCATTTATTTAATTACTTAAATCACATTACACGTTTACCAGGCTTAGGTGCTTTAGATTATATATCCACTAGAGCCCTTCTATCGTTAATTGTATCGTTAATTATATCCATGCTATTTGGAAAAAAAATTATCAATTACATTAAGAAAAAATCTATTGGCGAAACTGTTAGAGATTTAGGGTTAAGTGGGCAAAATGAAAAATCGGGTACACCTACAATTGGAGGTATCATTATATTAATTTCCATTTTAATTCCTACACTTTTGTTTGCTAATTTATGTAATGTGTATATCATTATCATGATTATATCTACTATATGGCTTGGCACTATAGGTTTTATAGATGATTATATAAAAGTATTTAAAAAAAATAAAGAAGGATTAAAAGGAAAGTTTAAAGTAATAGGTCAAGTAGGTATTGGAATAATTGTAGCTACTATTTTATATTTTCATCCACAAGTGGTAATAAGAGAACGTATTGCATCTAACTTAGAAACTACTTACGCGGTAGAGCAAGGTATTAAAACGGAACATAAATTTAAAATTCCAGTTTATGCCAAACATACTGTAAAATCTACTAAAACAACCATTCCTTTTGTGAAACATAATGAGTTAGATTATACTTCATTTATAGATGAGAATTGGCAATATGGTACCTTTTTTGGTTGGCTTGTGTTTACTTTAATTATTGTAATCATTTTAGTTTCAGTATCTAATGGTGCTAATTTAACAGATGGTATAGATGGTTTAGCCGCGGGTACTAGTGCTATTATTGGTGTTACTTTAGGTGTACTGGCTTATGTAAGTGGTAATACCATATTTGCAGATTACTTAAATATAATGTATTTACCTAATACCGGTGAGTTGGTAATTTTTATTGCAGCCTTTGTGGGCGCATGTGTTGGTTTTTTGTGGTACAATTCTTATCCTGCTCAAATATTTATGGGCGATACAGGTAGCTTAGCCATTGGAGGAATTATTGCGGTGTTTGCTATCACTATTAGAAAAGAACTTTTAATACCCATTTTGTGTGGTATATTTTTAGTAGAAAATTTATCAGTGGTGTTGCAAGTATATTATTTCAAATTTCAAAAACGAAAAAAAGGGTTAGAATTTGCAAAAGCCAACCGCCTATTTTTAATGGCACCCTTGCATCATCATTTTCAAAAGAAAGGATTACACGAGTCAAAAATTGTAAACCGCTTTTTTATTGTAGGAATCATTTTAGCAGCCTTAACCATTATCACTTTAAAAATTAGATAACATTGGTAGTTTCTAAAAAACATATTTTAAAAAACCAAGTGTTTGTTGCTAAAACAACCAACACTAAACGTATTGTAGTACTTGGTGGTGGCGAAAGCGGTGTGGGTAGCGCCATACTAGCTAAGAAAAAAGGCTTTGATGTGTTTTTATCAGATTACAATAAACTAAAGCCAGTTTATAAAAAACAATTACAAAAACATGAAATCGTTTTTGAAGAGGGTAAACACACCCAATCAAAAATATTAAATGCAAACACTGTAATTAAAAGTCCTGGCATACCTAACACAGTTGATATCATTAAAAAAATAAAAAATAAAAATATTCCCATTATATCAGAAATAGAATTTGCAGGCAGATACACTAAGGCAAAAACAATTTGTATTACCGGATCTAATGGAAAAACAACTACCACACTTTTAGCATACCATATATTAAAAACAGCAGGGTATAAAGTAGGTTTAGGTGGAAATGTTGGTAAAAGTTTTGCATATCAAGTAGCCACAAAACGATTTGAATACTACGTGTTGGAACTCAGTAGTTTTCAGTTAGATGATATGTTTGAATTTAAAGCAAATGTATCTATACTATTAAACATAACACCAGATCATTTAGATAGATACGAATACCAGTTTGAAAATTACATCAAATCAAAATTTCGCATTACTCAAAATCAAACCAAAACCGAACACTTTATTTACTGCAAAGATGACTCAGTTATATCCAATTATTTAACTAAACACAAACAATCAGCATCTCAAGTACCCTTTTCTATAACTAAACCAATTAAAGGCAATGGCGCCTTTTTAAAAAAAACAACAATAACCCTAACCTATAAAAACCAAAAACCCTTCACTATGTCAATGTATCAATTAACCCTCAACGGCAAGCATAATTTGTATAACTCAATGGCTGCAGCTTTAGCAAGTAAAATAGTAAACGTAAAAAATAGCGTAATTCGTGAAAGTTTAGAAACTTTTGAAAATGTAGAACACAGATTAGAACACGTAAATACTGTAAATAAAGTGTTATACATTAATGATTCTAAATCAACCAATATTAATTCGGCATGGTACGCGTTAGAATCTATGAACACCCCAACAGTATGGATAGTAGGCGGACAAGATAAGGGTAACAATTATGCAGAACTTGAAGAGTTAGTAAAGGCAAAAGTTAAAGCTATTGTATGCTTAGGTGTAAATAATAAAAAAATCATCAAATCGTTTAGTCATGTAGTAGAATATATTGTTGAAACTAAAAATATGGTTGATGCTGTAAAACAAGCCTATAAATTTTCTAAAGAAGGTGATACCGTTTTATTATCACCAGCTTGTGCTAGCTTTGATTTATTTGATAATTACGAAGATAGAGGCGCTCAATTTAAAAAAGCAGTAAGAAAATTATAAGTCTATTTATGGATTATTTGAAAGGCGATAAACGTATTTGGATTATAGTGTTACTACTATCTCTGCTATCTATTTTAGCAGTATACAGCTCTGTAGTAACCTATGCACACCGTTTTAAAAATGGCAATACGTTTATATATTTGGTAGGGCACACATTTAAAATTTTATCTGGGTTAGGTTTAATATATGTGGTACACAAATTACGCTTTCAAGTTTTTTCACGCATATCGCAAATAGGCATTTTCATTATCATTCCATTGCTATTATTTACTTTAATAAAAGGGGTTCAAGTAGGCGAAGCAAGTAGATGGATAGAAATACCTAAAATTGGATTAACGTTTCAATCATCCGATTTAGCAAAATTTATTTTAATTATTTATGTAGCAAGAGTTATCGTTTTAAAGCGTGATGTAATTATTGATTTTTATTCTTTAATAAAGTATTTATTGCTACCAATAGGTTTAATATGCGGGTTAATTTTTCCTGCCAATTTATCATCAGCAATATTGTTATTTGTAAGCACTTTATTTTTAATGTATGTAGGAGGTATTAAATCAAAAATATTTCTTCAATTACTTGGTGTATGTTTTATAAGCATAGTATTGTTGTTATTTATTATTTTAAAATTTCCTAATGCTATTCCGGGCGGACGAGGAGTTACCTGGAAAAGCAGAATAGAAGGGTTTAAAGGAAATGACGCCAATAAAAACTATCAAATAGACCAAGCCAAAATTGCTATATCTACAGGGGGTGTATTTGGTAAAGGGCCTGGTAATAGTTCTCAAAGGGCTTTTTTACCTCAAGCATCTTCCGATTTTATTTATGCTATTATCATAGAAGAATATGGAATTATATCTGGTGTTATTGTTTTGTTTTTGTATCTCATATTTTTTTACAGATGTATAAAAATTAGTAAGGAGTCTGAAAAAGATTTTGGCTCACTAATTGTACTGGGCTTAAGTTTTAGCTTGGTTTTTCAAGCATTACTTAATATGGCTATTGCTGTAAATTTATTTCCAGTATCTGGGCAACCCTTACCATTAGTAAGTATGGGAGGGTCTTCTATTTGGATAAGTTGCGTTGCAATTGGTATTATTTTAAATGTGAGTAAAACAAATAAAATGGGTATGCAATCTAAAACCGAAATAAATTAAATACAGTTGTGTTAAATAATAGTAAAATAATATTAAGCGGAGGTGGTACTGGAGGACATATATTTCCTGCCGTGGCAATAGCTAATGTATTAAAACAAGAAATTAAAAATGTAGATATTTTGTTTGTAGGTGCTTCAGGTAAAATGGAAATGGAAAAAGTACCACTGGCAGGTTTTAATATTAAAAGCATTCCTATTGCAGGCATTAAAAGAAAAGAAATTGTAAGTAATTTATTATTGCCTTTTAAAGTTGTTTTAAGCCTATTTAAATCTTACAAAATTATAAAACAGTTTAACCCTGATTTAGTTATTGGCACCGGAGGTTATGTAACTGGACCAGTTTTATGTATTGCTCAACTTTTAAATATTCCAACATTAATTCAAGAACAAAATGCATTACCCGGTTTAACTAATAAAATACTAGGTAAATGCGCCACAAAAATCTGCGTTGCTTATCCCAACATGAATTTGTTTTTTAAAAAAGAAAAACTCATCATATCAGGTAATCCAATTAGATCAGAAGTTTTGAATATTGAAAACAAAATGCAAGAGGCTGAATTGTTTTTTAATTTAAAAAATAACGCTAAAACAATTTTAATTGTAGGCGGAAGTTTGGGTGCTAAGGGTATTAATGAAGCAATAACTCATAACTTACAATTATTTGAAAATAATGAAGCTCAATTAATTTGGCAAACAGGATCTGCGTTTTATGAAACTGCAAAAGAGAAAATTTCAAAATTTAAAAATAATCACATACGCGTGTATCCATTTATTAGCCGAATGGATTTAGCCTATTGCATTTCAACCATAGTCATATCAAGAGCTGGTGCTAGCGCTATAGCAGAATTAAGCATGTTAAAAAAACCAAGCATATTAGTTCCATTACCTACAGCCGCAGAAGATCATCAAACAAAAAATGCCTTGAGATTAAAAGAAAAACAGGCTACCATTTTAATAAAAGAAAAACATGCAAAACAAGATTTACTAACCGCAGCATTTAGTTTAATTAATGATGATTTGTTGCAAAAATCACTTTCTGAAAATTTAGAACAATTTGCGCAACCAGATGCAACTCAGGTTATTTTAAATGAAATAAAACAAATATTAAAAGTTTAATGAAAAATCAAACCAATATCATGTCTTACAAAACCTATTATTTTATAGGTATTGGAGGTATAGGTATGAGTGCATTAGCGCGTTATTTTAATCACTTTAAAAAGTCTGTTTATGGTTATGATAAAACACCATCAGCATTAACTACAGAGTTAGATAAAGAAAACATCAAAATTCATTATGAAGATGACACTACGCATCTTGAACAAATTTTAAAACATCATACTATTAATGAACTTCTTATTATTTATACGCCTGCTGTTCCTATTAATTTAAAAGAATTTGAATTTTGTACTTTACATCAATTAACCATGTTAAAGCGCTCTGTGGTATTGGGTGAAATTTCAAAACAATTTAAAACCATTGCTATAGCTGGTACGCATGGTAAAACTACTACCTCTACTTTAGTAGCACATATATTAAAAACAGCAAATGTTAATTTTTATGCCTTTTTAGGAGGCATCTCTAAAAATTATAACACCAATTTAATTTTAGGTGAAGCTATTTCAAAAGAAACTTATTTGGTAGTAGAGGCAGATGAGTATGATAAATCTTTTTTAACCTTACACCCACATATTTTATTAATTACAAGTGTAGATGCTGACCATTTAGATATTTATTTAAATGAAAAAGCCATGCAAAACACGTATTTAGAATTTACAGATCAAGTACAAAAGGATGGGGTGCTAATTGTTAAGAATTCTGTTGATAAAGCAATTAAACTCCACAAAAAACGATTGATTTACTCTTTAAATTTAAACACAGAATTTGAAGCAACACACATTAAAATTGAAGCAGAAAAATTCACCTTTAATATGAAAAGCAGTTTAGAAAACATTAATGATATTGTGATGATATTTCCGGGGTTACATAATGTAGAAAATGCCATTGCAGCTTCAACAGTTGCACAACAAATTGGAGTTACATCAAATGACATTAAAATGGCATTGCATAATTTTTCCGGTGTTAGCAGAAGATTTGATTATAGAGTAAAACAAACAAATTGTGTTTATATTGATGATTACGCTCATCACCCACAAGAACTTAATGCAGCAATTAGTGCAGTCAAACAACTATATCAAAATAAAAAAATAACAGGCATTTTTCAACCACATTTATTTACACGCACCAGAGATTTTATGATTGAATTTGCTGCATCCTTAAGTAATTTAGATGAATGTATTTTATTAGATATATACCCAGCACGTGAATTGCCAATAGAAGGAATTACATCTAAAGCCTTGTTAGATAAAATAGAATTACAACATAAAATGTTATTTACAAAAAATCAAGTGTTAGAGTATTTAAAAAACAAAACACCAGAAGTACTATTAACATTAGGTGCAGGAGATATTGATAGTTTAATTCAACCTATTGAAAAAATATTATTAAGCAAAAATATTAATTAAAAAGTGATCAAAATTAATTTACATAAAATTAAATTTATTGCAATAAGAGTTGTAATTATAGGATGCATTGTATTTACCTACGCATTTGTAAGCATTTCTCATCAAAACACAACTTGTAAAAATATTACTGTAAAATTTTTAAATAAAAATGAAAATTGTTTTTTAAATGAAAAAATGATTTTAGAATTAGTTGAAACAAAAAACGATAGTTTAAAAACAAGTAAAATAAAAAATTTAAATGTGTATGACTTAGAGCAAACACTTAATTCAAATCCATACATAGAAAAATCAAATGTTTTTGTAAAAATTAATGGAGACATTGTTATTGAAACGCTCCAAAAAAATCCAATTGCAAGAGTTTATAGCAGCAATGGCGATAATTATTATATAGATTCAACATCAACTGTTTTATTTCCAAATGATAATTATACGCCTAGAGTAATGATTGTATCTGGTAATTTATATGAACCTTACACTCACCGAAACTTTACAACCATTAAAGAAATAAAATTAAATCCAACAGCAAATAGAATTTCAATGCTAGATGATGTGTATGAAATGAGTATGCACATACAAAATGACAGCACGTTAAAAAAAATCATTCATCAAATTTATATTGATTTAAATAATGATTTGATTTTGTACCCTGCCATTGGAAGTCATAAAATTATTTTTGGCTCGATAGAAAATATGGCAGAAAAATTTTTAAACTTAAAACTGTTTTATACCCAAGGGTTAAACAAAACAGATAATTGGCAAACTTATAGTGTAATTAATTTAAAATTTAAAAACCAAATTGTTTGTAATAAAAAAGAATCAATATGATAGAACAAGAAAATAATTATAACGACATAGTGGTTGGCTTAGATATAGGTACTACAAAAATTGCTTGTATAGTAGGCGTAAAAAACCAACATGATAAAATTGAAATTTTAGGTGTAGGTAAAACTGACTCATTAGGCGTTCAACGCGGAGTAGTTGCTAACATTGAACAAACTATTGAGTCTATAACTAAAGCAGTACAAATTGCATCAGAAAAAACCAATATTGATATTAAAGATGTTATTGTTGGTATTGCAGGTCAACATATCAAAAGCATTCAACGCAAAGGCTCCATTACCAGACATTCATTAGATGAAGAAGTTTCTCAAGATGATATCAATATACTAATTGATAATATGTATCGATTAAATTTACCTGCAGGCGAAGAGATTTTACATATACATCCACAAGAATATATTATTGATGGAGAAGGGGGCATTAAGCGTCCTATAGGCCATGCTGGCATGTTATTAGAAGCAAATTTTCATATTATTACCGGCCAAGTATCAGCTATAAAAAACATTCATAAATGCGTAATCAAATCAAATTTATCTATCATAGAGTTAAACTTAGAGCCATTGGCAAGTGCTAAAGCTGTATTAAGTGAAGAAGAGAAAGAAGCAGGAGTTGTGTTAGTTGATATTGGTGGTGGTACAACTGATATTGCTATTTATTATGATAACATCATTAGGCATACATCTGTTATTCCATTTGGCGGAAATATTATTACAGAAGATATTAAACAAGGGTGTAATATATTAAAAGCGCAAGCAGAAAAACTAAAAGTAAAATTTGGTGCAGCTATCATTCAACCAAATTCTAAAAATGAAGTTGTTTCTATTCCTGGTCTCAGAGGGCAACGTAACAAAGAAATTACTTTTGAAAATTTAGCACGCATTATTCAAGAGCGGATGAAAGAAATTTTAGAACTTGTATTATTTGAAATTAAAAACTCTGGTTTTGATAATAAATTAGCTGCAGGTATCGTAATTACTGGAGGTGGGGCTCAACTAAAATACTTACCACAATTGGTAATGCAAACAACGGGCTTAGATTGTAGAATTGGAACACCTAATGAACATATTTGTGGAAGTAATTTAGAGGAACTTAAAAATCCGTTATATGCTACTGGCATTGGTCTTGTTTTATATGGAATTGAAAAATATGAAAATGAAAATAAAAATAAAAAACAGAACAATGCCAATAAAGAAAATAGTAAGCAAACTGTAGAAAAACCAATTGATCACTCAACAGTTACGACACATACTTCAAAATCAAAAAACAATATTTTAGAAACAATATTAAATAAAACCAAAGATTGGTTTAACGACGATATATAACATAACTAACTAAAAAATAAGTAAAATGAACACTCAAAATTTTCAAAACGAAAGCCCAATTATAAAAGTAATAGGAGTAGGTGGGGGCGGTAGCAATGCTATCAATCACATGTTTCAGCTAGGTATAAATGGAGTAGATTTTGTTGTAACCAATACGGATAAGCAAGCCTTATACAATAGTCCAGTTCCTAACAAAATACAATTAGGTTCAGCCTTAACTGAAGGCCAGGGTGCTGGTGCAAACCCTGAAGTAGGTAAAAATGCTGCCCTTGAAAGTATTGATACTATAAAAGAATGTTTAATGCACTCTACCAAAATGGTTTTTATTACTGCTGGTTTAGGCGGTGGTACCGGTACTGGAGCAGCGCCTGTTATCGCATCTGTAGCTAAAGAGTTAGGTATACTCACAATTGGTATTGTAACAATTCCATTTTCATTTGAAGGAAAGAAGCGTAAAGAATTAGCAGAGAAAGGTATAGAAGAAATGAAAAAACATGTGGATTCATTGATTATTATTTGCAATGACAAACTTCGCGAAGTTTACGGAACTTTAAAAGTATCTGAGTGTTTTGCGCAAGCAAACAATGTATTAGCAACCGCTGCAAAATCAATAGCCGAAATTATTAGTTTACACATGCTCATAAATGTTGATTTTAATGATGTTAAAACGGTAATGAAAAATAGTGGCGTAGCCATTATGGGCAATGCTACAGCAAGTGGTGAAAGAAGGCATTTGAGAGCGGTAGAAAATGCTTTAGTATCACCTTTACTTAATGATAGTGATATATCTGGAGCTAAATATATTTTAATTAATATTACAAGTGGTATAGACGATGTTGGTATGGATGAATTTGGAGAAATTACAGATTACCTACAAGAAACTGTAGGGGGTGAAGCGGAAATAATCACAGGTTATGGTATGGATACTTCATTAGGCGATAAAGTTTCGGTAACTATTATTGCTACTGGATTTCTTACTAAACAAAAACTGTATACACCTCCTCAAAATATTAGCGTTGTTAATTTAGATGCACCCATTCAAGCTATTAAGCAACCTTTACCTATTAATCAATCAACAAATTTAGATCCTTTTGTGGCAATTATTCCTCAAGAAGCGTCTACAGTTGTAATTTCAAAAGAAACTAAAGATACTGCTATACATACTTTATTTAGTTTAGACGAAGAAACTGAAAGCATTGAAAACACAGATCTTATAACCAATCAATTTGAATATACAGAAGACACAACTAATGAAACTGAATTATTAGATACGCATGACACTTTAATTGTTTCAAATTTAAATGAAGCTAGTAATGATACTTTTGAATTTGTAGATATGCCATCTCAATTACAAGAAAATAAACAAGATTTTTTTGAGAAGGAACCATTAATAGAACCGCAAATTGTTCGCCAAAATTCTATAGAAACTAATTTAATAAATCAAAGCCATCAAATTAAATTAGCTAAAGAAAGGCTTGAAAAGATGAAAGAATTAGCCAATAAAACTCAATCTTCTGATGGTTTAAATGATTTAGAGTCAGTGCCAGCTTACATTAGAAATCAAAAAGAAATTCATCATCAAACACCATCAAAAGAAACTGAGGCATCAACTTTTAATATGTCAATTAATTCACTAAATAATATAGAAATTAAACCAAATACTGGTGGTTTTCTTAACAAGCATTTGCCTGATTAAATTTGTAAGATATTTTAATTTATACCAATTTAAAAAGGGTTACATTAAAAAGTAATTAATATTTATCCGCAAATAGACAGTTAGTTTATTTAGATTTCTTACACGTGTTGTAATCATTGATATTGAAATAATATCGCACTTGTAGGTTTTAGTTACAAATAATATGGGTTATAAAACAGAATATTCTGACGCTAAAGTGAGCGCTTTTGGCGGTTTTTTTTTTGTTGATGAAAAATTTTAATGACCAATTAGGGTTTATAAAAGGTGCGTTTATACATTAGGCCTCTTTCATAATTGACTTTATCTAGCTGATAACTTCTTAATTATGATGTTAATGATTGGGCTATGCTTCTGATTTTTAGGCATGAAATGGGAAGACATAAAAAACAATTTGTCAGCTGCATTTAAAAGACTAACAGGTGTTTCACTCAATACATTTAAATCTGAAGGTAGAAAACACGATTATAGAGTGTTTAAAGAAAGCAAAGTGTATGTGCATCATGCTACAAAAATTTAAGCAGATACAGGCTACATGGAACTTCAAAAAATATACACTAATACGGAAATGCTAAAAAAACGAACCAAGAAAAATCCACTAACATCAATAGATAAGCAACGAAACCAGGAAATATCAAAAAGCAGGGTTAGTATTGAAAACATTATTAGGTCAATTAAAATTTATAGAATAATGGCTGAAAAATATAGAAATAGAAGAAAACGCTTTACCCTCAGACTGAGCTTAATTGCAGAGATATATAACTATCAATTATGAAAGAGATCTATTGTTGAACGAAAGATTTCAAAATCTACAACCTTATCTATCATTTCTAATGGATTACCTATTTCTGATAATAGTGCTAACGAATTGTCACCGTCAAACAAACCTTTTTTACCTTTAGATTTATAGTAACCTGCCTTCATTTTATTGATGTATTTATAGTGCAAATATAAAATCAACCAACTGATATTCAAGTAATTAAATTAATATATTATTACCGAATTTATCAACATTTAATTTATAGAACTCCCCTTATAACAAAAAATAGGTTATTTTTTCTCATAATTAAATTAAGGCAAATTATTACATTTGCTTTATGAAAATTATACCAAGTGAATTACCTTATTTAAGTGATGTTTTTTTAATTGTTTTTGCCGCATTAACTTTTCTATTTATTATAAAACACATTAATTTATTATACACGTTACTATATAAAAGTACACAATTTTTAAATTACCCTGCACCAAAAATTCCGATATCAATTATCATTTATTCACAAAATCAACTCAACTATTTAAAAACAAATTTACCTTTATTTTTAAACCAAAAGTACCACGAATTTGAGGTTTTAGTAGTTAATGATAGCTCTGTGGATGATACAGAGTTTTATTTAAATGATTTAGAGAAAGAATACCCACATTTAAAAAAAATATTGATACAAGAAGATCCTGTTTTTGCTCATACCAAAAAGTATGCTACACTTATTGGCGTTAAAACAGCAAAATTTGAACATATGATTTTTACAGATTCTTATTCTATTCCAGAAACTGATTTATGGCTTCAAACAATGAGTTTAGGGTTTGCAAATAATAAACAAGTAGTGCTTGGTTTTAGTAGTTATATTAAAGGAAAAGGGTTTTTAAATAATCTTATTAGATATGATCTATTTATTCGTTCATGCCGCTATTTAACCGCTGCTATTAATAATCAGTTTTATATTGGATTAGGTATGAATTTAGGCTACACTAAATCTTTATTTTATAAAAACAAAGGTTTTGCCAACCATTACCATATACCCGCAGGTGAAGACATATTATTTGTTAACCAAGTTGCTACTAAAGATAATATTAGCGTAATCATTTCTAAAGAGGCAATTATTCATTCAACCCCAAAAAATAAGTACGCTGAATGGAAACACCAAAAAATTCAATACTATCAAGCATATAGTAAATTGAAATTTTCAACCAAGTCGTTTTTAAAGTTTGATGTATTGATACAAATTTTATTTTATTTTATTTTATTTGCAAACTTATTGTTCTTAAAAAACATGCTAATTGTGTTAATAATTATTTTAGTAAAATTAACTATTCAAGGCTTAACTTTATATTTTATTAGTTGTAAGACAAACAAACAAAATAATATTATTTTCTCTTCTTTTTATAACCCAATTTTATTAGCAGTAAACGTATTGTTTAAATTTAGGTACCTAACAAGTAAAAAAATAAAAAGTAAAAATTATAAAAAATACACTTAAAAAGCATTTAATTGAACAATCAATGTATCAAATTATTATAAATAACTCACAAACGTTAAATGTGAATATTATTTCATTGTTAGAAAATGACATAGTATGTGATATTCAAAATCAACTTTTGAGTGCTTCTATACATAAAATTAAAGAAAATAAATATCATATTATTCTAAATGATAAATCTTTTCAATTAGAATTAATTTCTATCAATAATGTAGAAAAAACAATCAACTTAAAATTAAATAATTCTTTAAAAACGCTTGTTTTTAAAGATAAATTTGACCTTTTATTACAAAATTTAGGATTAAACATAGAAAATAGCAATTTAGCAAAAACCTTAAAAGCCCCAATGCCAGGCATGATTTTAAAAGTGTTAGTTGAAGTTGGTCAATCTATTAAAAAAGGTGATGCAATGATTATACTTGAAGCTATGAAAATGGAAAATATATTAAAAGCACCTCAAGATTGTGTAATTAAAAGTATTCAAGCAACTAAAGGAACAGTAGTAGAAAAAAATCAGACACTAATTAATTTATAAAAATATGCACACAACACATCAAAATTTAAACGATACAAAAACAATTTCATTTACAACCCCATTAATATTTGCTTTAGTTATTACATTAATACTTATTGTAATTATTAATGTATGCGATTCAAAACCCAGTCATTTGAATAAAATTGAGCATTCTACAAAATTTACGCATTAATTTTTACAAAAATTATACATCTTAAATTGCACCTATTTTTGAAAACAAGATTTAATTTCTATTCAATTAGTATGGATGTTCCTTCTATAGCAAGCTCAGTGTTTTCAAAAATTGGTTTGGCTTCTAATAAAAACCTATCTAAGTTGTCATAGCGAGATGAAAAATGGCCTAAAATTAATTTAGATGAATGGCATAATTTAGCCATTTGTGCGGCTTGCGCAGCTGTGCTATGAAAAGTAACGGCTGCCCTATCTTGTAATTCGTTTGTAAAGGTGGCATCGTGATAGATGACTGATGTATTTTGTATGAACGGAACTAAAGATTCTGTATACAAAGTATCACAACAATAAGCATAACTTCTATTAGTTGTTGCCAATTTTTCTATAAATAAAAAACCGTGGGTTGCTATGCGATGGTTTAATGGAAAAGTAAAAACTTGCATGGTTGATGTTTCCAAAATTTGTTTTTTTGCGCTGCAAGTTGTATCAATAAATTTTATAGGAAAAGCAACTCTAGTTAATGTATGTTCAAATATATTATTAAGCATTTGCTCCATGTGCGGAGAACCATAAATACTGAGCTCTGAAGTTCTGTTTAGTAAGCTCATGCTGGCTATTAATCCTGGTAATCCAAAAAAATGATCACCATGCAAATGGCTAATAAATATGTGATTAATTTTGAGTAAACTAAATTGATTTTTTTTTAGTTGTAATTGTGTTCCTTCGCCACAATCTATCAAATACAATTCTTTAAAATAAGTTAAAATTTGACTTGATGGATTTCTTTTAGTAGTAGGGGTTGCAGAGCCACTACCCAAAATAAACACTTCAAATTTTGGTATTTGATGTGCCATTATTAATTACCTGCTAATAAAAACATAACAGCCATACGTACAGCTACACCGTTTTCTACTTGTTCTAATATAATAGATTGATTGCCGTCTGCAACATCTGATGTTAATTCTACACCTCTATTAATAGGGCCTGGGTGCATAATAACAATTTTTTTAGACAGCGACTTTAAAATGCTTTTGTTTATACCATACATCATCACATACTCTCTTAACGATGGAAAATTATTGGCCTCTTGTCGCTCTAGTTGTATACGCAGTACATTGGCTACATCGCACCACTCAAGAGCTTTGATTAAATTAGTTTCAACCTCTACACCCAACGAGGTTATGTATTTTGGAATTAAGGTTAATGGACCGCACACTTTTACTACAGCACCTAATTTTTGTAAACAAAAAATATTTGATAAAGCCACTCGAGAATGGGTGATATCTCCGATAATAACCACCTTTTTATCTTTTATACTTCCTAACTTTTGCTGTATAGAGTATGCGTCGAGTAAGGCTTGCGTAGGATGCTCATGTGTGCCATCGCCAGCATTTATAATTTTTGAATTGGTATGTTTGGCTAAAAATTGAGCAGCACCTACGCTGGCATGACGCATTACAATCATATCAATTTTCATGGCTAAAATGTTGTTGGCTGTATCAATTAATGTTTCCCCCTTTTGTACCGAACTTGATGAGGCTGAAAAATTAACTACATCTGCGCCCAAGCGTTTTTGGGCTAATTCAAATGAGAGTTTAGTACGGGTAGAGTTTTCAAAAAATAAATTAGCAATGGTAATATCTCTAAGTGATGGTAATTTTTTGATGGGCCTATTGATAACTTCTTTAAAATAATTGGCTGTTTCTAATATTAGTTCAATGTCTTTTTTAGTGATGTCTTTTATCCCCAATAAATGCTGAACGCTTAGCTTACTCATGAATTTTTAATTATAAATATCTCTCTTTAATTACATTTATATGGTGTAAGGCATGGCCACAAATAAAGTAACCCATTGCATTAACGCTAATTTTATCTTTTTTAGTTTCTCCCATTTTTTGTAATTCTATAGAAGATAGTTGTTTGTAAAACAAAATATTTGAAAGCCGTACCGCATCAAATTCATCCATTAAAATTTGGGCATTGGTGTTTTTAAGGTTAGCATTTTTTACAAATAGGTTTTCGTCAAAACTGTTAGGCATCTGCCCGTCTCCACGGGCAAATCTAAGGGCTCTATAGGCTAATATTCTTTCGGTGTCTATAATATGATTGAGTACTTGTTTTACCGTCCATTTATTTTCTTCATAAAAATAGGTCATTTTTTCTCTGGGTATGTCTTCTATAAAATCTAAAATTAATTGATGATTTTCTTTAAGGGCTGTAATCACATCATCAGCTTTAATTAAATTAATATATTTTTCATATGGCGCAGGATATTCTTTTTTATTAAGGCTCATGTTTGTTAGTTAATAAGGTTACTTTGTTTTTATTGTTAGATTCTTCCCACTCTACGCGCACATTTTGAGTAGCAACAGAATCAATTTCAATACCAACATACTTTGCTTCTATAGGCAGGTGTCTGCTAAACTTTCTATCTACTAATACTAAAAGCTCCACACATTGAGGCCTTCCAAATGCCAGCATCGCATCAAGCCCAGCCCTTATGGTGCGGCCGGTGTAAAGTACATCATCAATTAGTATTACTTTTTTATTTTCTATCGTAAATGTAATATTGGTTTTATTTGGAGTTAATTCCTTTGTTCTAAAATCATCTCTATAAAAGGTAACATCTAACGCCCCCATATTTACTGGTCGCTTTAAGATAGCTTGCAAAATGGTATTAATTTTATCTGCTAATAACACACCTCTAGGTTGTAATCCTATAATTACGGTATTTTCAAATTTAATGTGGTTTTCTATTAATTGAAAACACAATCTTTGAAGTGTAACATCAAATTGTTTTGAGTCTATTAATACTTTAGATTTCACAAAGGTTTTTTTTCAAATATATTGTTTTGTATAAATGAATAATTAAAAGTATGTAGATTTTTTTAATTTGTTTTGAACTAAATTAATTAAACTGGATGAAACTTTTTTTTGTTTTATTAAGCATAACCTTTGCTTTTAATTTGTTATCACAAACCATAAACTTTAAAATGCCTAGCTAAAGTGAATCTCACGAAGGTACTCAGATTCAGTGGCTCATCATTATAATTATGGAACTAGTTATAGAAACAGCTTAGATGCCATTTTAGTAGCCATGATTAAGGCGCTTGTAGGTACTGAATGGGCACATATTATTGCCTATAATGCTACAGAACAACCCCGTAAACAGGTTTATTAAATATTGCTGGGGTATCTTTAACTAATTATCTTATGCAGTAGTACTATCATTTATATACAACCTAGAGTGAAATAGACCTATAACCCTTAAATTTTAACTTTATTTCATTGTTGTCCGATAAAAATACGAATTAGCACTTTATCTCTTTAAGAAAGTTGATTTTATTGAATAGTATTTAAATTTCTGAAAGCGAAGCCCCCCTATGTATCAAATAAGTCTAATTTAGTTTGATTGATGTT
>JAVKLI010000068.1:0-28518 GCA_031539425.1 Bacteroidia bacterium | reverse complement strand
TGCAGGGCTTGCCTATAAAAATTTAATTAGCACTGAGCTTAGGTATAGCGCAGGGGTTTGCCAAGTTCCCATCAATGAAACCGGCTATAACCAAACGCTATCCGTTTACTTAAAATTAAATTTAAGATTAATTGGAGTAGCTTTTCAATCATTAGCGTTAGAGTAGTTTTAGAGTAGTGTTAGAGTAGTTTTAGCAAAGTAATACTAAAACAATTTTAACTTCTCTAACACCTTAGGTAAAGCCATTTTAAACCAATACGTGTACAGTTGTGGTTGATTTACAATGTCTATTTTAAGATCGTTTATACTCAACCACTTATAAGCTTTAACTTCAGTGGGGTTTGGCTCAGGATCTTTGTCTGAATAACCTATAAATACATAATCATACTCATGCTCAATTAAATTATTTTCAACAACTGTTTTATAAATAAATGAAAATAAAAAATGAATACTGCATTGCAAACCCATTTCAAATTGTAGCCTTTGAATAGCACTATTTTTCACATCTTCATTTAATTGTGGGTGTGAGCAGCAGGCATTTGTCCATAAGTAAGCACCGTGGTACTTATCCCCTGCCCTTTGATGAATAAGTATTTCATTTTTAGAATTAAAAATAAATATTGAAAACGCTCTATGTAACACACCCTTTTCATGAGCTTCCATTTTATCCATTTCAAATAATGGTTCATCTTTTTCATTAACAACTAAAACCTTATTTCTATCCATAAAATTATTTTTTTAATGCTTTCAAATAAGCGCTCAAAACTCTTTGCCTTGCAAATTGATGTTCCACTATAGGTTTGCAATATTTTGGAGTGCCATATTCAGGCACCCATTTTTTTACATAATCTAAATTTTTATCGAATTTTTCTAATTGCAATTGCGGGTTAAACACCCTAAAATATGTTGCAGCATCACAGCCACAACCTGCAACCCATTGCCAATTACCATTATTTGCAGACAAATCATAATCATTTAGTTTTTGTGCAAAGTATAATTCGCCCCAGCGCCAATCTATTAATAAATGCTTGCATAAAAAACTTCCAACAACCATTCTTACCCTATTGTGCATATATCCCGTAGCGTTAAGTTGTCGCATACCAGCATCTACAAGTGGATAGCCGGTTATTCCTTTACACCATTTGTCAAATTCCTCTTCATTGTTTTGCCATTCTATTAAGTCATATTCTTTTTTAAATGCGCTTTCTGTTACATAAGGAAAATGAAATAATATTTGCATAAAAAATTCTCTCCATATTAATTCAGATAACCAAGTTTGATTATGTTGTAATGCAAAAGCCACACATTGCCTAATGCTTATAGTTCCAAAACGTAAGGCAATGCCAAGCATGGTTGTTTTTTGCATTGCTGGAAAATCTCTGTATTTATCATATTCAGCAATAATGGCTATATCTAATTTTGGAATTTCAAACACCATGTCTGTTTTTTTAAACCCAATTTTACTAATACTTAATATTTCTGTATAAGGGGTTTTATAAAAGTTACTATAATTTAAACTAACCGCAGTATAATTCAATGCTGTTAATTGTTGCATCCATTTTTTGGCATAAAATGTGTACACGGTATAAGGTGTTCCGTCGGCTTTTAAAATATCGTTGGATTCAAATATAACTTGGTCTTTAAAGGCATAAAACCCTACTCTATTTTGTGTTAACAAATTTTCTATTGTTAAATCTCTTTGTATGGCTTGCGGTTCGTAATCTTTATTACAATACACATGTTCAATTTGATATTTGGTTATCAATTGATTAAATGCCTCAACAGGTGTATTGAAAAAGGTTAACACAGATGTGTTGAATTGCTTTAATTGTAAATTAACGTGTTGTAATGCTTGATGAATATAATCTACTCTTCTATCCTGTTTATCTTCTAATTGATTTAAAATAGTTGTATCATAAATAAAAATTGGCAAAACAGAAAAGCCTGATTTTAAAGCATGGTATAGGCCTATATTATCTTCAATCCTTAAATCTCTTCTAAACCAAAAAACGGATATTTTATTCTTCATTTTTTAAATTAAAATATTTATAAAAAAACAATACCAATAAAAACTGAGCATAACCATATATCATGTCTTCTATAGGTATTGTAAACATTCGTAAACCTATAATATGGTTTGAATTATAATTTACAATAGGCGAATTTAAAAACGATCCGGTTAATAACCCATTTACAGAAAAAAAGCCTGGTAATAAGATGATGTAAACCAATGTGGCCTTACCTATCCAGTTTAGTTTTAAAACAAAATGAAAATAAACTAATATGCAACATGTAATTGCTGTTGTTAATAATGTATACCATTTTCCATAATGTAATAATCCTAATAACACACAAATGATAATGAGAATAAACACAATAACATTATTTAAACCTTTTAACCCTTTTAGACTAAAAAATTTAGTAATACAAAAAAATGTAAATACACATGAAAATGGGATGCAGAAAAAAAACAAAATCTCTTCTAATGGCAAAGCAAAAATGGTTACACCAATTGTATAATCATAATTAAACCACCATATTTTTTGATATGTAAAAATAACATCCCATACTAAAAATGGAATTGAGACTACAAATGCAGATTTTATAAAGGGTATAAACTGTTTATAAAATACAATACGCTTATGAAATGAAAATATAAAGCATACAAAAACTGTACAAAACAAAATAGTGAAATAGGTAAACTGTTGCATTTTTAATTTTTGCGGCTATACATTTTACGGTATTTTTTTGGAACGTATAAAAACCCAAAACATTCACC
Source organism: Bacteroidia bacterium (assembly GCA_031539425.1). GTDB lineage: Bacteria > Bacteroidota > Bacteroidia > B-17B0 > Aurantibacillaceae > UBA4416. The sequence continues at coordinate 25,739 of JAVKLI010000068.1, read as the reverse complement.
ATCTATTTTATCAATATGTTTGTGATGCTGCTTGTGTGCCCTACGTAAAGCTAATAAATATGGGTTTTCTATATCGTTAACCGTTTTTAATCGTTGATGTATAAATACGTCATGCACTAAAAAATAAGCAGTGCCATACAACATAATACCTATTCCTATAAAAAATAAATAATTAAACTGCTGTAATGCTCCAAAATACATAAGCACTATAGTTGGAACAGAAAAAATAACAAAAAAATAATCATTTTTTTCAAATATACCTGAGTTACTATGGTCATGATGATCTTGATGCAATATCCATAAAAAACCATGCATTACATATTTATGTGTAAGCCATGTAACACCTTCCATACAAATAAATACACACAATACAATTAATATATTTATCATAATTTAAGATAGTTTAAAATTAATAGTTCTAAATGTTTATTGTTAATGTTTTTATTTTTTTTCACCATCTTTTCATCTTCATCAATGTGATAATAATAGTTTAAAAATTTAGGGCAATTTTTTTGTATAGATAATCTTAAAAATCGTAATTCAATATTCGTTTTATCAATATTTATGGCTTTTTCAATATTTTTTTTTCCCTTATTAAAAGTTGAAAGTTTTTCAATAGGATTAAAAGTGTGAGTAGCCCAAATGGTTTGCAAAGCACCTAAATAACCTAGCTGAACATTATCATTTGTAGTTAATTCTAAAAGTTTAATGACACTATCACATAGCATTTTATTTTGAGTAAAAAATCTGTAATTGGATCTTAAATAATCCAGTTTAATTGAACAAAAAATAGGTACACTAATAAATAGAAAAAAAATAATACCAATACGCTTCATTAGATGAGTTTTAACTTAAAAAATAAATATGATTTGATTAATAAATAAAATTTAAAACCATTTGAAAGCCTAATCCTATCTTGAAGTAGATTTGAAACAGATTTTTTTTTAATTTTATCAAGCAGCGATGTGTAATATGTATACGCTACATATACGCCTAGTTTAGAGTTTTTAGGTAATAATTTAATTCCTATTAAAGCGTCTTTAAATTCGTTTTCAATATCATGTTCAATTGCAATTTTTTGTTTGATAGACATTTGCTGAATATCAATACCAGGAAAATAAACTCGCCCTAAATATTGAAAGTCATTTTTTAAATCTCTTAAAAAATTTACTTTTTGAAACGCAGATCCTAACTTAATAGCATAGGGTTTTAATGCTTCAAAGTCATTTTTATTTCCCCCTACAAACACTTGTAAACACATTAAACCTACCACTTCTGCCGACCCATTAATATAATCTTTATACATTTTTTCATCATACAATTTTGGGTTTAAATCCATTTCCATACTTATAAAAAATTGTTCTATAAATTGCAAATCAATTTGATATTTATTAACTGAAATTTGAAAAGAATTTAAAATAGGATTTAATGAAATGCCCTCTTTTATAGATTGATAGGTATCATTTTTAAATTTTTTTAATAATTCATTTTTATTGTATTTATGAAAACTGTCTACAATCTCATCTGCAAGCCTTACAAATCCATAAATAGCGTATATGTCATTTTGCATGGAACTGTGTAACGTTTTAACACCTAAAGTAAAACTGGTACTATAGGTTAAAGTAGTTTTTTTACTTAATTCAAATGATAAACTATCGAAAATATTTTTCATATGCGTGTTATATTCGATTAAGTAATGAAGCTGCAATTTTTCCAGATATAATAGATGGTGGTACACCCGGTCCTGGCACCGTAAGCTGACCAGCATAAAATAAATTACCAACTTTTTTGTTATATATTTTAGGTTTTAATACCGCAGTTTGATTTAAGGTATTAGCTAAACCATAAGCATTACCACCATAAGCCTTGTAGTCATTTTTAAAATCATTTACACAATAACTTTTTTTATAAATTATTTTAGATAATAAATTATGTGATCCTGTTTGCTTTTCAATTCGCAATATCATATTTTTCAAATAATGTTCTCTTAATGCCTCTTCATCATTTAAATTATTAGCAATTGGCATCAATAAAAAAACATTTTCACAGTTTTTTGGAGCAACAGTATCATCTGTTTTTGATGGGCAACAAAGGTAAAACAAAGGATTTATAGGCCATTTTTTATCTTCATAAATATCATGAATATGGGTATCAAAATCTGAATCAAAAAACAATGTGTGATGTTTTAAATTAGGAAGTTTTTCATTAAATCCTAAATAAAAAATTAAACAACTTGGGGCAAATGTTTTTGATTTCCAATATGCTTCGGTATAGTTTCTATATTGTATATCTAATAAAGTTTCTGTATGATAATAATCAGACGAAGCTATAACGCTATCAAATTCAATATCTGCATTATTAACTTTTAATGAGGTTACTCTATTTTTTTTTATATTAATTTTTTGCACATTAGAATCAAAATGAAAGGTAACCCCTTGTTGCTCTGCTATATTTTGCATAGCTTGTACCAATTTGTAAAATCCACCTTTAGGGTAATGCGTGCCTAAAACCAATCCACCATAATTCATTAAACTATACAAGGCCGGAATTTTATTAGGCGCTGCCCCCAAAAAAATAACTGGAAATTCCATAATAGCTTGCAGTTTTTCGTTTTTAAAATATTGCCCAACATAAGTTTTAAAATTTGTAAATAAGTTTAATGAAAATATGTGTTTGATGATTTTTAGTTTCATAAATTCAAACCAATTGTAGCAAGGTTTGTTTACAAATTCATTCATTCCTATTTGGTACTTTAATTTAGCTGATTGCATAAACGAATCTAGTTTATTAGCTGTACCTGGTTCTATATTTTCAAATACCATTTTTAACTCCTCAAATGATTTTGGAATTTGAATGGTGTTGCTTTTAAAAACAATTTCAAACTGCGGATTTAAAGCTATGAGTTCATAAAAATCTTTGGTTTGAACTCCAAAATCTTTAAAATAATTTTCAATCACATCAGGCATCCAATACCAACTAGGACCCATGTCAAATACAAAACCTTCGGGAGTTATCATTTTTCTGGCTCTACCTCCGGCACTTGAATGCGCTTCAAAAACATGTACTTCATAACCCATTTTAGCTGCATATGCTGCAGCTGATAAACCAGAAAATCCTGCCCCTATAATTGCTACTTTTTTCATTTTTGCGTTTTAATATTTATAAGCTGCTTTGAGGCTTCAACTAATAAAATATTTGAATTATAATTTTTACAGTAAATTGAATGATGAAATTCATGCAATTTATTTAATAAGTAAAACAGTGTTTGTTTTTCTACTTCATCTAAATTGCCCGTTACAATGTTGGTGGCTTGCCTAATTTTTGGCATTTGATTTTTTAAAATTTGTTTACCTGTATGTGTCATGGTAAGCATTTTGGTTCTTAAATCAGATGTAGATGTTTTTTGTTTAACCCAATTGTATTTAATGAGTCTATTTATAATTTTTATTCCAGTTGCTTTATCATGTAAATTTTTATTTATGAGTTCCATTTTTGTCATTTTGCTATACACATTTAAGTTTATTAAATAAATAAACTCTTCTTGTGTAGAAAATTTTGAATGATGCATAACTGCTTTTGAATAGTTTTTTGCATACCTATTCATTTGAAAAAATAATGTAGCAATAGCACTTTCAATACTTCTGCCACCTTCCTTTCCTTCCCATGTTTTAATATTTTTCATATAAATTAGTGTAAAAATACACTAATTTTTTATAATAAATATATAAATAAAAAAATAGACTTAATAGTGGCTTTTTTATATAAACAAACAGTTTTTAACCTATAATTAAAAAAAGAATTTTTCTCACTTTTTTAATTATCAAAGCATTAAATGAATATCTTTAACCCGATTTTTTTTACTATAAAACCTTAATTTTTTATTTTTTCAATGAAAACTATTTTATTTTATTTATCATTAATAACCCTTGCTTTTACAACAATTACTTGCAAAAATAAAACTACAGAAGATGAGTCAGTTAATAAAATTATTACAGATTCAACTGATTATAATGCGTTAAATACCTTATCTGACAAAGAAGATTCAGATCTTACAGAAGATCAACCTGAAAAAGTTAATTCTAAAAAATCTTTAAATAGTAAAAAAACTGAACCAAAAGCTGCGGCTAAGAGAATAGAACCTAAAAGGGAAGAACCTAAAAGGGAAGAACCTAAAAGGGAAGAACCTAAAAGGGAAGAACCTAAAAGGGAAGAACCTAAAAGGGAAGAACCTAAAAGGGAAGAACCTAAAAGGGAAGAACCTAAAAGGGAAGAACCTTTAAAAGAAACTAAAAAAGAAGTTACTCCTCTAGCGTCTAAAGGTGAAATTAAATCTGAACAAAGTCAAGAAAAATTGTTAAAAAAAGTTGCTAAATCTTCTCCCGTAAACACCACAGAAGAGGTAAATGATTCAAAACCAAAAGCTGTAAACAAGTATAAACCTACACCCATTACTAAAGAACGAAAAGAAAAAATTGCTTCTCAACAATCTAAACCTAAAAGAAAAACAAGTTCAAATTTACCGGAAATTATTGGGGTAAATGACCCATTAAATTCAACTAAAGATATTGAAGTAGTTTATAAAGGTTATGAAGAGGCGCAGTTTACTCACTTAATATTTACAGATGCAAACATGCACGTTTATGATTTTGGCTTTATTGATAATAATATAACAGGTATAGTAAAACTTTTAGTTAAAGAAAAAAAATCAAAATTTGGGTTTAACGAAAACCCCGAAATGGTTAATAGAAACTTTAAAATTACAGCTAAAGTTTCTAAGATTACCCATAAAAATAATGAAAATAAAACTGTAGTTACCAATCAATGGGTAATTGCTAGCATTGCAATTAAAGATTAGGTAATTGCTTAACCTAATTCACCACACATCTTAAATTAAAGGTTGATGATAAAATACTTATGAAAAAAGTTTTACTCATCATTCAAAGAGAATATATTACCAGAGTTAAAAAAAAATCGTTTTTAATCTTAACCATCTTAGCGCCATTATTAATTTCTTTAGCCATTGCTGCACCAGTATGGCTTTCTTTACGCCATAAAACAGAAAGTAAAGTTTTAATAATTGATAATAGCAATTTATTTATTAATCGATTTCAAAACACCGAAAAAATAAAATTTAGTTATTACTCCAAACCATTAGAAGAAGCTAAACTGGAGTTACTTGCTAATAAATATGATTTATTAGTAGAAATACATTACAATATTTTAAATGCCACCCTCCCTACTCCATTTTTATATTTTATAAAACAGCCCAGTTTTTTTACCGAACAATACATTTCAAATAGTGTGCAAAATATATTATTTGATTACAGATTACAAGCAGAAAAAATTGATGTAGATAAAATATCAAACGCCCGAAAGCCAGTAAAATTAGTGCTTAAAAAAATACTGGAAAATGGAACAGAAAAACAAACCAATACAGAGTTAAACATTTTCATAGGTATGTTTTGCTCCTACATTATTTACATTATGATAATTATGTATAGTATGATGGTTATGAAAGGGGTTGTCGAAGAAAAAACAAGCAGAGTTGTAGAAATTATTATCTCATCTGTAAAACCATTTCAGTTAATGTTAGCTAAAATTATAGGCGTTTCATTAGTTGGACTAACTCAAGTTTGTATTTGGATTTCACTCACCTTTATTTTAAATTTCTTGATAACACAAACATTATTTAAAAAAGAAATTAATGATACCCTCAAATTAAATAAGCAAACAGAATTAGTTTCTCAAAATGACATTTTAGCGCATCCTGATAAGATGGAAAAAATTGATACCCCACGAGAAGCTATCAACTGGATAAATTATCTTCAAAATATAAACCTACCTATTATTATTGTAGCTTTTATATTCTATTTTATTGGTGGTTATTTTGTTTACGCTGCCCTATTTGCAGCAGTTGGAGCTGCAGTTGATAATGAAACCGATACGCAACAATTTATGGTACCATTAACATTACCTTTGTTGTTTACCATCATTGTATCTCAACTTATTGGAACAGACCCTAATTCTGGGTTAGCACAATTCTTGTCTATTTTCCCACTTACCTCACCCTTGGGTATGATGATACGAATACCATTTGGTGTGCCTATTTGGCAATTGTTATTATCTATGGGTTTACTCATCGTAGGGTTTTTTGTAATAACCAAATTAGCTAGTAAAATATATAAAGTTGGATTGGTAATGTATGGTAAAAAAATATCTTGGAAAGAACTCTTAAAATGGTTTTTTCTTAAAAATTAAACTTTATGAATAAAATTATTGCACTTATAATTTTTACGCTTGCATCTTTTGTATTACATTCTCAAGAAAAATCAGATTTAATATTAGGCACCTACATGACTGAAAATAACAGATCGATGGTAGAAATCACTAAAAAAGAAACTAAATACTTTGGCAAAATTATTTGGATGCGTGAAAGTGAAAAACTTGATGATAAAAATCCTAACGAGGCATTGCGTAAAGAAAAAATACTTGGTCAAGAAATATTAAAAAACTTTATATTTAACGGTATCGATGTTTGGCATTTAGGTACTATTTACGACCCTAAAAATGGAAAAACATACAGTTGTAAAATTACCAAAGATGAAAAAGAAAACCTTAATGTGCGCGGTTTTATTGGTGTTTCATTAATAGGGAGAACCACCTTTTGGGTTAAAGTTAAATAATTTTTATTTGAAAAACATATGCGTTGTATTTTTTTTTATTTCATTTTGTGTATGATTTACCAAGCTATTCTATCGGCTCAACCACAAATAGAGTATTTTGATAAAGAACAAACCACAAAAAAATCAATTACCAATTATAAAAATGGCATAGCGCACGGCACTTTTATAGAATATAATAAAGCAGGTAAACGTATTGTAATTGGAAATTATAATACAGGAAAAGAAGACAGCACCTGGACTTTTTATTACGATAATAACACAGTAAAAGGACGTGAGATATATTATAAAGGCTACAAAAACGGACAGTTTTTATATTATTATAAAAATGGTGTATTAGCGCAACAGTTATTTTATAATATGAACCAAGCAGATTCTATTTGGATAAGTTATTACGAAAACAGAAAGAATAAATCTATTGAAACTTACAAACGCAATAAAAAAAATGGTGCTTTTATATATTATTATAATAATGGAACTATAGAAAGCTCAGGAACTTTTACCAATGATGCCAAACAAGGAGAACTCTTACAGTACTATAAAAATGGCATTATTCAAGTTAAGCAAAATTATTGTTACAATGCATTATGTGGTATTCAAATTGAAAACTATGAAAATGGCAATTTAAAATTTGAAAAAGAAATTATTGATTCGACCAACGTTAAATTACTTCAACTCAAAAACGAGAATAACACTTTTATTATTAAAAATGGAAATGGTACCATCACTACAACGTATCAAAATGGTTATATTAAATCTACAGGCTCCTACAGAGATGGTTATATGAATGGATTGTGGCGTTTTTTTCATTCTAATGGGCAGTTAGATTATGAAGTAGAATATGTTGCAGGTAAATTAGAAGGCTATTATAATTCCTATTACCCAAATAAAAAAATAAAATCTGAAGGGTATTTTTTAAACAATAAAAAAAATGGAAGCTGGATTTTTTACTACGAAAATGGAAAAAAAGAAATGGAAGGCACACTTACCAATAATCTTCGAAATTTAAAATGGGTATATTATTATAAAAATGGTCAAACAGAATCAGAAGGTACTTTTATAGAAGATAAGCGTGATGGTGATTGGATATATTATTACCCTACTAAAGAAATTTGGAAAAAAGGCACTTTTAAAACCGATATCAAACAAGGGCTTTGGACTACTTGGTTTGAAAATGGAAAAAAATTACAAGAAGGAAATTATCAAAACGGTAAAGAACAAGGGCAATGGAATAGTTGGTATGAATCTGGTAAACCAAAAGATGAAGGCAGCTTTGAAAATGGCAAAATGAATAACACCTGGAAAGGTTGGTATGACAATGGAAAGCAAAAATATGTTGGTCAATATAAAATAACCAATAACATTAGTAACAAACATGATGAGTGGCAATTTTGGTTTGAAAATGGCCAACAACAAGAAATCATAACTTATGATAATGGTATAAGGCATGGCTTATTTGTTTGTTATACCGAAAAAGGGAATTTTAAAAACCATGAAGGTGAATTTAAAAATGGTGTACAGGAAGGAAAATGGGTTTATTATTTTCCAACAGGAGGTATCATGAGAGAACAAAATTTTAAAAAAGGGTTACTTGATGGTAATTTTAAATCCTATTTTATTAATACCACCCTTGAAAGTGAAGGTGAGTATAATTTAGTAAAAGATAAATATGGCAATTTTAAAAGCGAAAGAGTTGGAAAGTGGCGTTTTTACAGTGATACCGGTAAACTAATTCAAGAACTAAAATCAAAATAATAAAGCAACTATGTCTCACATTATTTCAGTTAATAACAACACCCCAACTTTAGGTAACGATTGTTTTGTGGCTGTAAACGCTACAATTATAGGCGATGTAATTTGCGGTGATAATTGCAGCTTTTGGTTTAATACAGTAGTGCGAGGCGATGTAAACGCTATTGTATTAGGAAATAAAGTAAATGTACAAGATGGTGCAGTGATACACTGCACGTATCAAAAAACAAAAACAATTATCGGAAATAATGTTTCTATTGGACACAATGCCTTAGTACATGGCTGCACAATAGAAGATAACGTGTTAATTGGAATGGGGGCTATAGTAATGGATAATTGCTATATTCATACTAATAGTATAATTGCTGCAGGCGCCGTTTTATTAGAAGGTACTGTAGTACCTAGTGGATCTATTTATGCTGGAGTACCTGCCAAAAAAGTAAAAGATATATCAACAGATAAAACACATTCAGAAATAGACCGAATTGCCAATAATTATGTGATGTATAGCGGTTGGTTTAAATAATGTAATTAATTAAAAAAATAATTTAAATTGCAATTCAATCAAATTTGATTTTACATGTTTAAAACAGAAACAACCATTAGAGTTAGGTATGGCGAAACTGACCAAATGGGTTATGTATACTATGGTAACTATGCACAATATTACGAAGTAGGCAGAGTAGAAAGCCTACGTAGCTTAGGTATTAGCTATAAAGAGCTTGAAGCCATGGGGGTAATGTTGCCAGTAGTAAACTTAAATATCAATTATAAAAAACCAGCATTTTATGATGATGAGTTAACCATTGTAACAACATTAAAAGAATTACCTACAGTTAAAATAATTTTTGAATATGAATGTTACAACCAACACAACCAACTTATAAATACAGGTAATACCACTTTGGTATTTTTAAATAAACAAACAATGAAACCTATGCAAGCCCCACAAAATATTATTGAATTGTATAAATCAAAAATAAATGTAAATTTGTTATAACTAAAATCAACACTTATGAAATTTCAAATTGCATTGACAACCCTATTATTAAGCTTTTTGTGTAGCTTTTCTCAAGAAGGCGGTAAAAAAATTCCAAACACAAAAATTAAAAAATTGGATGGTACTATGGTTAGTTCAAGTACATTTACAAATAACGGAAAGCCTATTATTATTAGCTTTTGGGCTACATGGTGTAAACCTTGCAAAAAAGAATTAGATGCCATACATGAAGAATTTGAAAACTTAGTAAAAGAAACTGGAGTTAAACTAATTGCCATTTCTATTGATGATGCTAGGAGTTCAGGTAAAGTAGTTACAGATGTTAAAGTAAAAGGTTGGAAATATGATGTATACATTGATGAAAATCAAGATTTTAAAAGAGCTATGAATGTGAATAACGTTCCACATACTTTTTTAATTGATGGCAATGGCAATATTGTATGGAATCATAACTCATACTCAGAAGGCGATGAAGATATCTTATTTGAAAATGTAAAACAAATAGCAAAAGGCGAAACTATTAAACACTAATGAATTTATTCTTATTCAAAAATATTTATAAACTAAGCAATGTATGTTTATTATGTTGCATGAGTCTTCAAGCATTATCTCAAAATGGACAATCTATCACTGGTAATTTTCAAACAGATGCTGCTTATTATTTTAAAGATACAGCCATTGGTACAGAAAAAGTAATTACTAAAGTATTTAGGGCAAATACCTTTGGAAATTTAAATTATATTAATGGAAATTTTTCTGCCGGCGCTCGTTTTGAAAGCTATACACCTGTATTATTAGGTTATCCAAGCTATGATGGGTCAGGTGTACCATATAAATTTGCTCGATACAAAAATGATTTAATAGACATAACCATTGGTAATTTTTATGATCAGTTTGGAAGCGGTATGGTTTTTAGAGCTTACGAAGATAGAGGCTTATTGTTTGATAATGCAGTAGAAGGTATTAAAGTAGCAGTTATGCCCTACAAAGGTATTACCCTAAAAGGATTTCAAGGTAGGCAACGTGTACTCATGGGCACCACCGATGGCATTATTAGAGGGGTTGATGGCGAAGTAGTAATAAATGATTTATTAGATTCTGCCACTTCTCAAAAACTTAAACCTAAAATCATTTTAGGTGGAAACTTAGTAAGTAAATATCAAGAAGATGCAAATCCTACCTATATATTGCCTAAAAACGTAGGAATATATTCGGGTAGAATAAAAATTATAGAAGAGGGTTTAGATTTTTTTGCTGAATATGCCCAAAAATCTCAGGATCCATCTTTTCAAAATAACATGTCGTATAACGAAGGCCAAGGCGCATTTACCTCAATTTCTTATGCAAAAGAAGGTCTGTCTGCAATGATTAGCGGAAAGTATATTAATAATATGAGTTATAGGAGTGACCGTAATCAATCTGGAATGTTAGCAATGGTAAATTATTTACCAGCCCTATCCAAGCCACATACCTATATGATGGCAGCCTACTACCCATACGCCTCTCAACCTAATGGAGAAATAGGCGGTGCTGCCGAATTTCAAATTAAATTACCAAAAGGCTCAAAACTTGGTGGGCAATATGGTTCCGATATTACCATTAATGCTTCCACATTTTATGCAGTAGATACAATTGGCTTAAATCCAAGTGGAGCAGATTCTTCTAAAAAATTAGAGTATAATGTTAGATATTCTGATTATGGAATTTTACCTTTTAATTTTAAATTACCAAACATCGGTAAAACCATGTTTCATGATATTAACATAGAATTTACCCGTAAACTATCCAAACAATTAAAATTTACAACTCTAATAGGCTATCAATACTTAAACCAAAGTATTGTGCAGTACGCTACGCCAAGTAAAGGGTTATACCCCGATGTATCTTCATTTATTGGGGTAATTGATGTAACCTATAAATACAAACCAGGTAGCGCTATTCGATTTGAAACACAAGCCTTTATTGGTGACTACGATTATGGTACCTCTAAATATATAGAGGTAAATAATAAATTCGTTTTAAACACCCATAACAATACCGGTAATTGGTATACAGCCCTTATAGAATGGACCCCAAATACGCATTGGTTTTTTGTTTTAGCTGATCAGTTTAATACCAAAAAAGATTTTATAACAGATTTAATAAGCCCTAATGCGCTACACTACTACTACACCAGTGCCGGTTATATTAATGGACCCACTCGCATTACATTAAGTTACGGAAGACAAAGAGCCGGTATTTTTTGTGCAGGTGGCGTTTGTCGATTTGTACCCGCAGCCAATGCCATTTCTTTAACTATATCAACCAGTTTTTAATTTTATAATTTATGAAAACATACACAAGCTCATTTATTAGTAGTTTAATAACAGGTTTAGTAATATTCATAACATCATGCGATAAAGCTCCAAATGATGTGAGAAATCTAAGTTCTATAAACGGACTAACAGATAGAAAAGTTTTAATAGAAGATTACACCGGCCACTCATGTGGTAATTGTCCTGCAGCTGCTGATGAGCTTGAAAAAATAGCTAAAAAATATCCTAACAATATTGTTGCTTTAGCAGTACATGCTGGTTATTTTACTAAAGTAAAAACAGACCAGCCTACAAATTTAACCTGCGCTGCAGGTAATGCGTATGACGATAAATTTGAAAATTCATCAGCTGGTAACCCAAATGGATTAGTTAGTAGAATTGATTTTCCTAAAGGCTCCCAAGCCCATATTAAAAAATGGCCTAATTGGCAAGCAGACGCTATAACCTTGATGAAAAAACCCGCCGAATTTTTATTAAAAATTACCAAATCTATTGATACAACAAATAGTACACTCACCATAGATGCAACCATTGATGTTACATCAAAGGGTTTTAACTCATCAAGCTATAAAGTTGTGGCACTATTATCAGAAAATAAAATTGTAGCCGAACAACTAGATTACCGGCTTCCTTCATCAAATCAAATTAACCCCGATTATGTATTTCAACATGTGCTTAGGGCTAACGTATCTGATATTTGGGGAGTTCCAGTTTTTCCGGGTGGCAGTGCTGTAAACGAATTATCTAAAATTACAATTCCTACTTTTAAAGTGGATTTAAAATCAACCATACCAAATATTAAACCTTTAAATTGTTATTTAATTTGTTTTATATATGATGCTAAAACCAGCAGTACAAAGCACATGGAAATACTTCAAGCCGAGGAAGTTAAATTATATTAAAAACTGAAAACGTATCTCTTATTCATTTAGTTTTAGCTCCATCATTTAATATAAAATACATGAATCAATTTAAACTACTTAGTGTACTTTGTTTACAGTCCTTTTTTTTAATCTCTCAAACTACTAATTTAACAACAACACGTGAATTAGCAAAAAAGCTCAATACGGTAACCACAGCTGTACCTTTTTTAATGATTTCGCCCGATGCGTGCCAAGGTGGTATGGGTGATGTAGGAGCAGCAACTACCCCAGATGCCAACAGTATTCATTGGAACCCAGCCAAGTTAGCTTTTATTAAAGAACAAGGATCGGCAGCTATCTCTGTATCCCCATGGTTGAAAACATTAGTAACGGATATTTATTTTTATTATTTAAATGCACATTACAAAATAGATAAAAAACAAGCCATAGGCGCTGCCTTAAAATATTTTTCTTTAGGTAATATAATTTTTACAGATATGCAAGGTACAGCTACTGGGCAATTTAGACCAAACGAATTTAGCCTTGATGTAGCCTACTCACTTAAAGCTAATGAGTATTTATCTTTTGGAGCCACGTTAGGTTACGTTCGATCAAACTTAACAGGAGGAGTTGTTACAAACGGACAGTCAACCCAAGCCGGAGAAGCAATTTCTGCAGGATTTGGAGCTTATTACCATTCCCCAAAACTTAAATTAGGTGATAAAAATGGTGAAGTAAAAGCGGGGCTATCTATTAACAATATTGGAAACAAAGTTCAATATGGAGTTAGTAAAGATTTTATTCCTACAAATTTAAGACTAGGCGGTGGATTAGATTTATTTATTGATGATTACAATACTGTAAGTTTTTATTTAGATGTAAATAAATTATTAGTGCCAACTAATCCAGTTTACTATAAAAAGATTAACGGTGAAGACTCACTTAATCCGGTTACTAATCAATTAGTGATAGCATCAGGTAAAGATAACAGAAACGTAGACGTGCTATCAGGAATAATACAATCATTTAATGATGCACCAGGCGGATTTGAAGAGGAATTTAAAGAGTATATTTTTAATTTTGGTATGGAATACTGGTACGGCAAACCAAAAATGTTAGGTGTTAGGGCAGGCTATTTTTATGAAGCACCAACTAAAGGTAATAGACAATATGTTACCCTAGGCTTAGGGTTAAAGTACAGCTCCTTTACCTTTGATATGGCTTATTTAATTGCCACTAGCCAACGTAATCCTTTAGAAAATACAATGAGGTTTTCTTTAACCTATTTACTTACAGACGATAAAAAAAACTAAACCTTTAATGTTTAGATGTTAATATGTTGAAAAAAAAATTAACACTTTTTTTGGTTTTATAATATTTATACATTATAATTGTTAAATCAATTTATAATTTTTAACAAATGAAAAAGTGTATTTTAACTTTAAGTTTAGTCACAATATGTTTAATAGCTTCAGCACAAATAACTGTTTCAGTTATTACAACAGGTACTAATACTGCACCTGTATCTAACAACCAAACTATATCTGTTACTTGCACACTCAATACAGAAGTTAGCACTAAATTTAAAATTTCAGTAGCTAATACCAATACTTATAAAACAACAAAAGATTACATCAATTTAACAAATGGCTCAGAAGATCATTTTTGTTTGGGAACTGATTGTTATCCTCCATCTACCCATACTGTAGCTAAAATTTTTAGCTCAATTGCTGCTACAGATTTAATGGTGTATCATACAGAATTAGTTAATAACTCTACAGTAACTTACAAAATAGAAAATACTACCAATATAAATGAAAGCCTTACAATTGTATTAGTTTATTCTGTTACGCCAGTCGGAATAAATGAAAATAAATTAAACACACTAGCTACATCAGAATTTTACCCAAACCCAAGTAATGGAGATGAGGTTAAATTGGATATTCAAAATAATAAAAAACCAGTTAAAGTAACTATTTATAATAAAATGGGGCAAATACTAGATACACAAGTTTTAGAATATAATGGCACTTCAACTACAAGAACACTAAATGTAAGCAATTTAAAAAACGGACTCTATTATACTCATATTACAAGCAATAATTTAAAAACTACCAAAACAATCATCATAAACAAATAACCCTAAAAATAAAAACCTAACAATGAAAAAACTAATTTTCTCACTAACAATAGTATTAGCTATAAACAGTTCGTTTGCTCAAACTATTATTTACTCAAATGATTTTAACAGCTTAGTTACCCCCGCATTACCTACTGATTTTATGCAGTGGAATGGCGATGGACTAACCCCAGATCCAAATATAACTGCTAATATGGGTTTAAATTTTGGTGCAAATGCTTGGATATCAGCAAGAACATCCCAAACAAATATTGCTTTATTTTCTACCTCATGGTACAGTCCAGTTGGTACAGCAAAAGATTGGTTGTATTTACCAACTTTTACTGTTCTCCCAGGAACAATACTGGAGTGGGATGCTAGAAGTCTTTCAGGAAACGCTGCAGATGCAGAAGCTTATCAAGTTAAAATAACTATTGGCACCACTACTGCAGTAGCTAATTACACAACTATATATAGTAATCCAGGGGAACAAGGAACAACTTTTATAACTCGAGTTTTAAGCTTAAATAGCTATTCTAATCAGCAAGTTACTGTTGCTTTTGTTGATAATTCAGTAGATAAATTTATACTATTACTTGATAACGTTAAAATTGCTGTTCCCTTATCAAATGATTTACAATTAACCTCATTAACTTCAGACGCTGGTCAAAATATGTTTGGATCCACAGGAACTAATAAACTAGTAGGGGGTGTAATAACCAATAAAGGTTTAAATACAGTAACTAGTGCTACTATTAGTTATGTATTTAATAACGGTGCTGTGGTTAATTACCCAATTAACACAGGTAACTTAACGTATAACCAAACTTATGCTTTTACAGTTAACTCACCTATGGTTACAATTCCAAGTCCAGGTATTTTTCCAATAAAAGTTTGGGCAAAAATAAGTGGAGATGCATATGCAAATAATGATACTTTAAAGAGTTCTTATACAGGGTATTCATTTTGGCCATCTAAAAAAGTTCTTATTGAAGAGGGAACAGGTACGTGGTGTCAGTGGTGCCCTAGAGGAGCTGTGTATATGGATTCTATGCATAAAGTAAACCCAACTAAAGCTGTATTAGTTGCCGTACATAATAACGATGCTATGACTAACGCTGCTTATAATACAGGAATGGGAACTTTAATTAGTGGTTACCCAAGCTGTACCATAGATAGAAAAACAGGTATTGACCCATCACAAATATTTACAGAATTACCTACAGCACTAGCTAATTTTGGGCTTGGTAATGTTAGTATAACTAGTAGTTTTAATGAATCTACCAGAGTTTTAACTGCAGTAGCTACTGTTACTATGGCTATTTCAGTAACAGATAACGTAAATGCTTCAGATTACAGGTTAGCTTTAGTAGTTACAGAAGATAAAGTACAGAACAACGCTTATAATCAAGCAAACGCTTATAACGGTAGTAGTAGTAATATTTTAAAAGGTGCAGGCATTGATTGGAACACAGCTGGAAACCCGGTACCAGGTAGTAAAATGATTTATGATTTTGTAGCTCGTGAAATTGTAGGCGGCTATACAGGTATGACAAATAGTTTACCACCTTCATTAACCGATGGTAGTGTATATTCTTACACCTTTACTTACACAGTACCCGCTACATATAGAGCTTGGTTTATGAACGCAAATGCTTTATTAATTAATGCAAAAACCAATAAAATAATGAATGCTAATAATGAACAATTAGCCAATGGAGAACCAAAATATATTGGTATAAATGAAAATAATGTTACAATAAACAAAGTTGATTTTTCTGTATTCCCTAACCCAGCGGCCGATGATGTATTTGTAAACTTAAATTTAAAGAAAGCTGATGTTGTTACCATTAAAGTATATAATATGTTAGGTAGCTTAGTTTACTCAAATGTTGGAAAAGAATTAAATGCTGGAGATCATACTTTAACTATTAACTCTTCAACCTTTGTTAATGGTATTTACAATATTTATATTGTAACTAAAGATGGTTCAGCCACTCAAAAGGTTACTATTGCTAAATAAACTGTTTAACAACATTTTTAAACAAAAAAAAAACGCTTGGCTAATCAGTCAGGCGTTTTTTTTGTAAAATTAATTTCACAAGTTATACAGACAAGTTATTCTACATTAATGTATATTTTTAAAGCATATAATGAAAAGTATAGTATTTACCGCATCATTAGATAATTTTACAAAATCAATAACTATAGTATTAGATTAAAGCTTTAAACACATGAAAATTACCAAAGTATTTAAAGCCTATATTCAAAATAAAAAATCGGGGGGTGTTCTTCTGATTGTTTGCGCTACTGTGTCATTAATATTAGCAAATAGTTCCTTTGCTACTAAATATCAAAGCGCTTGGCATATTACAGCTTTTAATCAATCTATATTACATTGGATTAACGATGGCTTAATGACTCTTTTTTTTTTATTAGTTGGATTAGAATTAAAAAGGGAAAAATATATTGGCGAGTTAAAACAGATTAAAAGCGCCTTATTACCAATAGTTGGGGCTATTGGTGGAGTGCTAGTTCCAATTTGTTTTTATTTACTATTTAATATCAATACAGATTTTTCGGCAGGCTTTGGTATATCAATGGCTACAGATATAGCCTTTGTAACGGCCGTATTATCATTACTTGGCTCATCAGTACCAATTCAACTTAAAGTTTTTTTAACAGCATTAGCCATTATAGATGATTTAGCAGCTATTATAGTTATTGCAATTGGTTATACAAATGATATTAGTTGGGTGTATTTAATATTTGCTATGGGTTGTTTTATTTTATTAATTATAGTAAACTTTTTTAAAGTAAAATATTTAGCGGTATATCTTTTTATTGGATTTATGATGTGGTATAGTATGCTACATTCTGGTGTACACGCTAGCATTGCAGGCGTGTTACTTGCATTTACAATTCCTGTTTTAAATAAAAATAACGAGTCATCGCCTGCATCAAAATTAGAAGCTTGGCTACATCAACCTGTTGCATTTATTATATTACCCTTGTTTGCTTTAGCAAATACTGCTGTAAAGTTAAATATTGATATTACCTCTTTATTTAATTCGTCTTATTGTACTGGTATATTGGTGGGTTTAGTGTTTGGCAAACCTATAGGTATATTTCTATTTAGCTATATTGCCAGTAAATTAAAAATTGCATTCTTACCTAATCAAACTAATTGGCTTCAATTTTTTGGTATAGCTTGTTTAGCTGGTATTGGTTTTACGATGTCTATTTTTATTACGCTTTTGGCATTTAAAAATGAAACTATTATAAACAATTGTAAGCTTATTATTATGCTTAGCTCTTTAATAGCTGCTATATTAGGAGTTATAATTATAAAAAAAGCTGCCACTCCTCATAAATAAAAAAAAATGAAACATATTATTTTGATATTTTTTGGTAGTGGTACTGGTGGCGTACTTCGATATATGATGTCTAAATGGATCTCTCAAATTTTTCTTTTTAATTTTCCATTAGCTACTTTAATCATAAATTTTATTGCTTGTTTTATTATTGGGTTTGTGATGATAATTGCAGAACAAAAGCAAATCATCTCTCAACACACAAAATTGTTTTTGATTGTAGGATTTTGTAGCAGATTTAGTACGTTTTCTGCTTTTAGTATGGAAAGTATTACTTTAATTCAACAACAACAACAATATATCACATTTTTTCTTTATATAATGCTTAGCATTATATTATGCTTGGCTTCTACGTATTTAGGAATTCAATTGTCTCAACAATTTTAATATGACCTTTTCGCAACATAAGATATTAATTGTTGAAGATGAGGTAACAATAGCCAAAACTTTAAAATTAAATTTAGAATTACATCACTATCAAGTCAAAATTAGCGATAACGGAACATTGGCTATAGCAGATAATATAGCATTTAAACCAAACTTAATTTTACTTGATGTGATGCTCCCAAACATTAGCGGTTATGACTTGTACCCACAATTAAAAGCGTCTAAACATAAGCCTGCCATCATATTTTTAACTGCCAAAAATCAAATACACCATAAAATCAAAGGTTTAGAACTTGGAGCTGATGATTACATTTCAAAGCCTTTTGATTTAGATGAACTCATGTTAAGAATTAAAAATGTATTATATAGAATGTTGCCAGTAAATCTTATTAAAGAATTTGAATTTGAAAACTGCAAAATAAATTTTGAAAATTATACGGCTACAACAAACCGATTAGAGCAAATAGCATTGTCAAAAAAAGAAATTAAATTACTTCATTTGCTTATTGATAAAGCAAATACAGTAGTATCAAGAGACGAAATCATTGACTATGTTTGGAATAATGCAGCGAATCCTTCATCACGAACGATAGATAATTTTATATTATCATTTAGAAAATGGTTTGAAAAAAATCCAAAGCATCCAAAACACTTTATTTCTATAAGAGGGGTAGGATACAAATTTGTTTTGTAATAGATGTATTTTAATTTTTACTACTCGTTATAAGCGCTCCCAAATTATTATACAATTCTTTTTCAATAACACTATCACTTGAGTTTCTGTAAAGCCAATTACCTACTTTTAATCCATTAGCATAATTACCTTCGGCAGCCTTAACACCATTAGGGTAATAATAATGCATCAATCCATGAAGTTTATCTTTTTTGTAAAAACCCCTTGCCTTTATAATGTTAGGTTCGGTATACGCCATGTATTCGCCCGATTTTAAACCATTTTCATAATGGATTGTTTGGCTTAAATTTCCATCTAAAAAAAACACTAATTCTTTACCGTGCTTTTTTCCATTTACATAATGCTCTTGAGACGATACTATACCTTCACTATCAAAATAGTTCCATAACGAATCTTTTAATTTATTAATGTATTTGCCCGTAGCCATTAATTTACCAGTATTGTAAAATTGTTTAGAATAAGCCACCGTTCCGTTTTTTATAAATAAAATTTGTGCTTTTATTGCTTCGTTAGGGTAATAATAAGTGATGGTACCTTCTGGAATTTTATTTTTAAAATACCCTTCATATATTACTTTACCGGTAATAGAATCTTTCTTTTTAATAAATACAGCTTTAGATACTTGTGCTGGTAAAGCTTTTTGAGCAATAAATTTGTTATGTAAACAAACAACAATTAGCAAACAAAAAAAATAATTAGTACCCATACGCTTTTAAAATTCAAAAATACTATAGTTTGTAATATATCCAGAACTTAAAAAATCTTAAAATACATTTTAACCATTTTTAATATGTTCCCCAACAGCATTTTAATATATATTTGTTTCACATTTTTTAAATTATGAAAACTATATCTACCCTATTTATTTTAGTATTTGCGTCTCATTTGGTATTTGCCCAATTAAAATTAAATTATCAAATTAACGGTATCATAAAAACACCAAACGCTTCAGGCGTTATGTATCTTCATAGTAGAGAAATACAAAGTACTATTACCAAAACTATTTCAATACACAACAACGCTTTTACAGCTAAAGGCACACTTACCGAACCTAGCATGTTTTGGCTAACAAACACACCAAACCCTAACGAACAACCTAGCCTACACTTTTTTGTAGATGAAGGTATTACAAATATTTACGGACATATAGACAGCCTTATGACAACTAAAGTAACTGGCGGCAAAGTTCAAAATGAGTATTTGGAATTTAATAGTTTAACACTTTCCTTTTATACCCGTATTCAGCCAATAGTAGACGCTTTTAATACCGCCAAAGCAGCTAACAATCAACAAGAAATGCAAGCTAAAGTAATCGAATTTAACGCCATTGATGAAGAGAAAAGAGGTGCTATAGAAACCTTTGTTAAAACACACCCAAAATCAATGGTAGCTTTATTAGCCGTATATTTTAATTTGTATGTAAATGAACAAACGCCTTTAAAAGATCTTAAGCGCCATTTTGAGTACCTTGATAAATCATTACATAACTCTAGCATGGCTTTGCAAATAAAAGAGAAAATTACATCAAAACGAGGAACCGAAATTAATGATGAAGCTATTGATTTTACACAAAATACACCTGCCGGAAAACCAGTAAAATTAAGCAGTTTTAAAGGTAAGTATGTACTAGTAGATTTTTGGGCTAGCTGGTGCCGCCCATGCCGTATGGAAAATCCAAATGTTGTAGCAGCCTATGATAAATTTAAAGATAAAGGATTTACAGTATTGGGCGTTTCATTTGACGAATCAAAAGACAGATGGGTAAGCGCCATTGAAGCAGATAAATTAACATGGACTCAAATTAGCGATTTAAAAGGTTGGGCAAATGCGGCTGGTCAAATTTACGGAGTTTCAGGCATACCGGCTAATTTACTAATTGATAAAACAGGGAAAATTATTGCTAAAAATTTACGTGGCGAAGACCTTCATAATAAATTAGCCGAAATTTTATCTAAATAATTAATTGTAACAAATTCTTTAATACACTATCAAATATTATGAAAACAAAAAACATTGTGTTATTTATACTAATACATTCTACAGCCATACTAATGGCTCAATCTAATGATTCTGTTGTAATGTATGTAAACAAAGTTCCAGTTTACGTTACAGAATTTAAAAATGTTTATAATAAAAACGTAGCTAGTATTTCTTCCGAACAAAAAAATGTAGAAGATTATATTAATCTATATTCTATGTTTAAGATGAAAGTAATGGAGGCCAAAATGCTTGGACTAGACACGGCTTTCAAATTTCGTAATGAATTGTTAGGGTACCGTAAGCAACTTGCAGCTCCCTATCTTACAGATAGCTCAACAACAGAAAAACTAATATTAGAAGCCTATGAAAGACTCAAATACGAACTTAACGTGGCACATATACTAGTTAAAGTACCCGAAACAGCCTTACCTAAAGATACTTTAGAAGCCTACAAACGCATAATGTTATACAGAATCGTAATAATAGGACAAAAAATAACACCCGAACAACTAGCAGACTATGAAAAAACATTAAACGCATCGTCATATAAATTAACAAATAAATCTACTAAATCTGACACTGCAGCTTATCGTCAAAAAATAGATTTGATAAAATCATTTAATCAAACTTTAATTGCAGGCAGCGATAATTTTAATAATTATGTAGCTAAAACATCCGAAGAAGCCGGCGCAGCCGATAGAAAAGGATCTATAGGTTACTTTACCGTGTTTCAAATGGTGTATCCTTTTGAAAACGCTGCCTATAATTTAAACATAAACGAAATAAGTCAACCTGTTCGTTCAAGATTTGGGTATCACATTCTAAAATTACTAGATAAACGTGTTAATAGAGGTGAAGTGTTAGTAGAGCATATAATGCTTAAGTTTAATGCGCCTACTTCAAAAGCAACATTTGACACGGTACTGAAAAAACGCATATTCGATATTTACAAAAAAATACAAATAGGCGAAAAGTTTGAAATTCTTGCCACAGAACTATCTGATGATAAACAAACCAGTGTAAATGGTGGTTTATTAAGTTGGTTTGGTAGCGGTAAAATGCCTTTAGATTTTGAAACCCAAGCATTCGCTTTAAAAAACAATAACGATATTTCTGAACCCTTTACTTCTCCTTATGGATGGCATATTATCAAACGAATTGATAAAAAAGAAATAGCACCTTATAAAAATATGCATACCGAGTTAAGAACAAAAGTTAATAAAGACCAACGATCAAGAGCTGGACAATTGTCTAAAATAGAACAAATAAAAAAGCAAAACAATTTTAAAGATAACTTTGACGCACAAAAAGAATTTATTAGTGTGCTCGATTCATCTATATTTAAAGGAACTTGGGAAGCTAAAAAATCAATTAAACTTCAAAACAAACCATTGTTTACTTTAGGAAACAAAAAATATACTCAACAAGATTTATCTAAATATATAGAAACGCATCAATCTCCAAGGCCTATTTTAGATTTTAACTACGTGTTTCAACAAATATATAAATACTGGCAAAATGAACAAATTATCGCTTTTGAAGACGAACAGCTAGAACAAAAATACCCTGCTTTTAAAAAATTATATTTAGAATATCATGACGGTATTTTATTATTTGATCTTTCAGAAAAGCAAATTTGGGGCAAAGCCATAAAAGACACCGTAGCTATAAAAGAATATCATAGCAAGGTTAACAACAATTACATGTGGCCCGAAAGAGCTGCTACAACTACGTATAAGTGCGTTGATGAAAAAACAGCTAAAATGGTTGTAAAACTATTAATGCAAAACAGTTCAGAGGCAGCTATTTTAAAGGCCTTAAATAAAGATGGTAAAACAATTATAACAACAGAAAATAATACCTACGTTAAAGGAGAAAACCCTAAGATGGATGCCAATTGGAAGAATGGCATTATTCCAAATTTAAATTCTACTGATAATCCAAAAACATCTGTCACTTTTGTTTATAATCTTTTACCTAAGCAACCAAAAACATTTGATGAAGTAAAAGGCTTAATTAGCATTGATTTTCAAACACACTTAGAAGAAGAATGGCTAAAGTATTTAAAAAATAAATACCCAGTTACTATCAATCAACAAGTTGTTAATAGCATTAAGTAATTCAATCAGTCACTTGTCAATTAATCTTATTTTATAAATGAGACATGTCTGTTTTTTAGCTTGTATTTTAGTTACTGCATCAATAGCATTGGCACAAAATCAAGTGCTTGATAAAATTGTAGCTGTAGTTGGTCAAAAGTCATTGCTTTTATCAGAAGTAGAAACTAATTTTTTAGAACAAAAAGAAAAGCAACTTAACCTTACAAAGTGTAAGGTATTTGAAGAGCTGTTGTATCAAAAATTGTTGTTAAATCAAGCTATTCAAGATAGTATTAACATTTCAGATGCGGAAGTAGATAACGAATTAACCCGACGCATTGCTTACTTTATTAATGCTTTTGGTAGCGAAGAAAAACTAGAAGAATTTTATGGTAAAAAAATATCTATGTTTAAAGAAGAGCTTAAAGAGCAAGTATATGATCAACTACAAGCTCAAAGGATACAACAAAAAATTACAACATCATCAAAAATAACACCTTCACAAATAAAGAATTATTTTAACAGTTTGCCAACAGATAGTGTGCCTTTAATAGGTACTGAGGTTGAAATTTCCCATTTAGTATTTGCCCCAGAAATATCAGAAGCAGAAAGATTAAAAAGCAAAGCTGAAATAGAATCTTACAGACAAAGAGTGCTTAAAGGAGAAAGTATGAGCATGATGGCTGCACTATACAGTGATGATAAAGGCTCATCTGCTAATGGTGGCCGCTACGAATCAATGATGAGGGGTAAGGCAGTGCCAGAATTTGAAGCAATAGCTTTTAGTTTAAAACCAGGTGAAATTTCAAAAGTTTTTAAAACAGAATTTGGATATCATTTTATACAACTTATAGCAAGAAAAGGAGAAACTGTAGATTTAAGACACTTATTACTTGTACCAAAAAAAACAAACTCAGAAGTTATTAAAGATAAAATACGCCTAGATTCTATTAGAAATGAGATTATAAGTAACAAAATAACATTTGAAAAAGCAGTAATTAAACATAGCACTGATAAAGAAACAAAACTTAATAAAGGTGTTTTGTTTAACCCCACTAACAATAGCACAAAATGGGATTTAAAAGAGCTTGGCACCATGGACGCTAAATTGGTTTTAACCTTAGAAAATGAATTAAAAGTAGGCAGTTTAAGTAATGTTATGGAGTTTACTAAACCTGATGGAAAGCCTGCGTGGCGAATTATACAACTTAATAAAAGAATAGATCCACACAAAGCTAACGTAATTGATGATTATCCAAAAATTCAAAATTTAGCGGAGTTTCAGTTAAAACAAAACTCTATCAATGCGTTTATAAGAAAAAAATCAAAAAACACCTATATCAAAATAAATGATGAATTTAAACAGTGCGTTTTAGAAAAACCTTGGATAATAACAAAATAATAAACCAATGCAACATAACGATATAGAAACCTTTGAAGCTTTTAACCAAAAGTATAAACAGTTAAAAAATGAAATAGGTAAAGTTATTATTGGTCAACACCAAACCATAGATCAAATATTAATTGCCCTGTTTTGTAAGGGTCACAGCCTACTCGTTGGCGTTCCAGGTTTAGCAAAAACCTTACTAGTAAATACCATTGCAGATGCGTTAAATTTAAAATTTAACCGCATTCAATTTACACCAGATTTAATGCCTAGCGACATTATAGGTACCGAAATACTTGACGAAAACAAACAATTTAAATTTGTAAAAGGACCTATTTTTGCCAATTTAATTTTAGCAGACGAAATAAACAGAACGCCTCCCAAAACCCAAGCCGCATTATTAGAAGCTATGCAAGAAAGTACCGTTACTACATCTGGAAAAAAGTTTGACTTAGGCAATCCATTTTTTGTAATTGCCACCCAAAACCCTATAGAGCAAGAAGGTACATACCCCTTACCAGAAGCGCAACTTGACCGTTTTATGTTTAACATTCATTTAGATTACCCTAGTTATGAAGAAGAGTTAGATATTGTAAAAAATACAACTACAAATAAAGGTGTAAAAGCAAATGCCGTATTAACAGCTCAAGAAATAATTAACTTTCAACAGCTAATTCGGAAAATTCCAGTTGCAGATAACGTTTATCAATATGCTGTTAAATTAACCAATTCTACAAGAAAGAACTCCCCTTTTGTGTCAGAACTAACAACAAAATATATAGAATGGGGGGCTGGGCCAAGAGCATCCCAAAACTTAATATTAGCAGCCAAATGTCATGCAGCTATTAACGGAAAATATAGTCCAGATATAGAAAATATACAGCAAGTAACCTATCCAATTTTAAACCACAGGCTTATTTTAAATTATAAAGCCGAAGCTGAGGGGATTTCTAAACAACAACTTGTAGAAAAGATGTTATAATTTATCCCTATGGTTTACTTGTAATTTGTATATTAGTGGCTCAAAATTTTAAGTTTATGCAAAAAACAATTACAAGTGTTATTTTAATACTATTTATTTTCGTTTTA
>JAVKLI010000067.1:0-16365 GCA_031539425.1 Bacteroidia bacterium | reverse complement strand
TATTGTCCAAAGAAAAACTCATTTAAAAACCTAACTCAAGAGCAAATACAAGTAGTAGAAGCTAAATTAAACAACAGGCCACGAAAAAGATTTGGATATTTAACCCCTAAAGAAGTATATTTACAAACAATTAAAAACAAGGGACGAAAAATTGCATTTATAACTTGAACCCGCCTTTTATTTTATTCTATTTTATTGTTAAAGTCGTTTAGTTTGCCATTACTGTAAAAATACACTTCATTTTGTTTATACCCTTTACTTTTAAGTATTTCGTTTGATTCTCTTTCAATTTTATCCGCATCTAGTTTTAAGTGTTTATTATGTATTATGGCAATGCAACCTTGCTTACTTGCCTTATTAGCGTTATTATTAATCCTTTCAATATTCTCAGGCGCTTTCACATCATAGTATTTTCCATCCACACGTAAGTCGGGGTTTTTTGTTTCTTGCTTGTATTTTTGCAATATTTGGTTTCTTAGCTTTTTGTCTTTGGCGTTTATTTCTGGTAGTAGTTCTGCTTGTTTGCCTTGGTTGGCAAAGGCGGTGGCTACTTCTAACACTTCTTCGTAATCGCTTTTGGTGGTATCTACTAGTATGTGTTGGGTAACTGTGCTTTGCCCTTGTTGGTATTTTACAAAAAACTGGTTGGCTCGTTTTATTTTGTTAAGTGTGGGTGCAAACCATTCTCTTATTGTGGTTCTAATAGCTCTTAGTTCTTGTTTATCTGTAAAGTTTTTTTCATACACTATTTCGTGCCACAGTTTACCTGTTTTGGCGGGGTTGTTTTTAAATACGTCTTTTATACTATCTGCTTCGGGTGCGTGTTTGTCTGCGGTGTCGTCTGTTTGTATTACGGTGCAGCGGCAGCCGTAGTCGTTGGGTGGCAGGTGGGTGTTCCAAAATGGGTGGTTAACTGGTAATATAATGCCATTCCATTTTTGGTGTTCGGGACGGGTGCGGCAGTAAGGTGGGCATCGAGTATAATATCTTCGTACAACTCTTGTAACAAATAGGTTTTGGGTTTTTCGGCAAAGCGTGCATAACGAGCCATTTGCCAATCTGTGAGTTCTTTGCGCCACAGTTAGATTTAACTAATAAATGAAGCTTTTACCTCTATAAATATTCATATTAACAATTATTAAATAGAAGCATCTAACCCAATTTCATCTATATATATAATTCTATCAAACCTTCTGGGACTTTATAAATTATTTGTTTTTCTTTTTTATTAATAGAAGTAACAAATTGGTCATTAAAAGGTAATATAACTTCTTTGCCGCTAGGGTGTTTTATTCTTAATAGCACGTTGTGCGTGCTATCTTCTATATCTTCAATGTAGCCTATGTTACCATGAGTTTGTTCGAATACTTGATAATTTAAAAACTCTAAATTTTTATTTTCAATAATTAATGCTTCATCACAATACACAATTTGATTGATGAATGCTTTGGTTTCGGATAAGTGTTGAATACCTTCTAATTTAATAATATATCCAGATTTTGTAGCTCTACATTCTTCAATAAAATAAGGGGTTTGTTGGTTGTTTTGATTTATAAACGCAACTTCAAAGTTGGGTAAATCAATTTCTTTTTTATCAATACAAATTAATTGAAGTTGGCCTTTTAAGCCATGTGTTTTTGAAACATACGCAAATGGGATTAATTTTTTCATTTTAATGTTTCTCCTTCCCATTTTGCTATTACAGCACTTGCCACAGCATTACCAACTACATTGGTGGCTGAACGACCCATATCTAAAAGCTGATCTACAGCTAGTAATAACAACAACCCCTGTTGGGGTATGTGAAACATTGTTAACATACCTGCTATTACTACCAAAGAAGCGCGTGGCACACCAGCCATACCTTTACTGGTAATCAATAAAACTAACATCATATATATTTGTTGGCTTGTAGAGATGTCAATACCATAGGCTTGTGCAATAAATACAGTAGCAAAAGTCATGTACATAATAGAGCCATCTAAGTTAAATGAATAACCAAGTGGTAACACAAAGGATACAATTCGGTTGCTGATGCCAAATTTCTCTAACTGTTCTATAGTTTTGGGCATAGCACTCTCTGAACTTGCCGTGCTAAATGCTAATAATAAAGGTTCTTTGATATGTGATAGTAATGAATAAAAATTGATTTTACATATCACGCATATTAAATATAATATCACAAAAACAAAAAATAATAGGCCTCCAAAAAAGCATAATATTAAATAAAAATAGCCACTTAATATACCCACACCTTGCTGTATAATAACAGCAGTAATAGCTCCAAATACGCCTATTGGTGCAAACTTCATAACATATCCTGTAATTTTAAACATAATATGAGTTAAATTTTCTATTACTTGAATTATGGTTTTACTAGAATTACCAACCGATGCGGCAGCAATACCAAAAAATAGTGCAAATATTACTATTGGCAATATATCATTTTCTGCCATGGCTTTTATAATGCTGTCGGGTATAATGTGAGCAATAAAATTTTTTGCATTTTGAGCATTTGGGTTTACTCCTGTAGATACTTCTGCTGGTAATTCCATTTTCATAACCTTACCTGGTTTAAAAACATTTACAATTACCAAGCCCAGCATTAGTGCTACTAGTGTGGCACTGGTAAAGTACACCAGGGTTTTTGTTCCAATTCTGCCTACTGATTTAAAATCGCCTACATGTATTACGCCCATTACTAGTACAGAAAATACCAATGGGGCTAAAATCATTTTAATTAATCGTAAAAAAATATCGCTAAGCAATGAAAAATAAGACGCTATTGATTTTTGTTTTTCTTTAACAGCAATAAGATGTTGATTATTAAGATGTGTTATTAATTGATTTTTAATTTCTAAATTTCCTTTTGAAATGTTTGTTAAATAGGTTTGAGGAACATCAATGGTTACAGAAGTAATGCTTTTATTTATAATATACCCAATAATGCAACCAAGTAGCATGGCTCCAATTATAAAGTAAATAAGTTTGTTTTTAGATTGAAACATCATTGAATTTTAAATTTTTGAATTTTTATTTTTTAAATATAAATCGGCTAATACTATTGCGGTTAAAGCCTCTACAATAGGTACCGCTCTTGGCAACACGCAGGCATCGTGCCTGCCATTTATTTCAATAGTGTTTTTTTCACCTTGCATTGTAACTGTTTGCTGGGTTTGTTTAATAGAAGATACAGGCTTAAAGGCTACTTTAAATACTATATCTGCCCCATTGCTAATACCTCCTTGCATACCACCACTGTTATTGGTTTTAGTTAAAATTCTATCGTTTAGTATATGAAATTCATCATTGGCTTCAGAGCCTTTTAAATTGGTAATATTAAATCCTTCCCCAAATTCTATACCTTTTACAGTATTAATGCTCAACATGGCATGTGCTAATTGTGCTTGTAATTTTTCAAAAATAGGCTCTCCAATTCCAACAGGCACATTTTGTGCCACACATAAAATAACGCCTCCTAATGTATCTCCTTTCTGTTGTATTGTGTCAATTAATTGCAACATGCTTTGAGCGATTGCTTCATCTGGGCATCTAATAGGGGAGTTGTAAATATTGTTTAAATTGAGTTCGGTATATTTTTTATTAACTTGAATGTTACCTACTTTATTTACAAAGGCTGTTATTTGAATATTTATTTGTTGTAAAATCATTTTTGCAATGGCGCCTCCTACAATCCAATTGGCGGTTTCTCTTGCGCTACTTCTTCCACCACCTCTGTAATCCCTTATATCATATTTTTGTTGATAGGTATAATCTGCATGGGATGGACGGTAGCTGTTTTTTAAATTATCATAATCGTTAGATTGAGCGTCTTTATTAGGTATTATAAACCCTATGGGATGACCAGTTGTTTGATTTTGAAATACTCCAGATAAAATTTGCACATCATCATCTTCATTTCTACTGGATGTAATAGATGATTGATTGGTTTTTCTTTTTTTTAAATCATTTTTAATAAGTTCAATATCAAAATTAACACCTGCGGGGCAGCCATCAATAATACCGCCAATATGGGTGCCATGGCTCTCTCCAAAGGTGGTTAACTTAAATATAGTTCCAATAGAATTACTTGCCATATTGTGATTTATGATATTGACTTATTGCTAAAAATAACCAGCCTAAAATAAACATTAATCCGCCTATGGGTGTTATTGGACCTATAATTTTTGATATTGATGATATGGCAAACAAATCTTGTAAACTAAGTAAATATAAAGAACCAGAAAACAAAATTATTCCTAATAAAAATAAATTAAACGACCAGTTTATGAATTTATTTTGTGTTTCAAGTTTTAATAACAACATTACAAATGTCATAGCTAGCGTATGAATAAAGTGATAGTTAACAGCGGTATGATAAGTATCTAATTGGCTTTGCGTAAAGCCACCTAAGGTAATTTTATTTTTTAAATAATGTGCTCCAAAAGCACCTAAGATTACTGCTAAAGCACCAAAAATACCGGTAATTAAAAATTTATTTTTCATTTTTTATATTGTAAAAGTGATAAATAATTTTGAAGTAATATAGTGGCACTAATCATATCTATGGTGTTTTTATCTGCTCTTGCTTTTTTAGATACCCCACTCATCAATAAGGTTTGATGTGCAATTACAGATGTGTAGCGTTCATCAAAAAGTTCAATTTGCACTAAAGGAAATTGTTTTTGTAGTTGTTTTTTAAATTGATCAACCTGCTTGGTCATCTCTGTAGCTGTATTTTGTAGGCTTATTGGATAGCCAATTACTATGCGTTCTACAATTTCTTTTTCTAAGTATAATTTTAAATAGGTTAAAATATCTTTACTATGTACCGTTGTTAATCCGGTTGCAATGATTTGAAGTGTATCAGTTACAGCTATTCCTACTCTTTTAGTTCCGTAATCTATTGCAAGTATTCTACTCATGTTTTGATATTGATTGTGATAAAAATAAACATATTTTAATACATCATTTTTTATAATTTTATGAAATTAAAAATTGAAATAAAATTGACGCACATTAATATAAAAATAAATCTACATTATTTTTTTTGTGTTTTAGGATGCCTTTTATTATTTAATAATTGTGGTTTAGATGACGATTTGAGAACCAAAAATACCCCAACATCTGGAACTCTAGAAATTAACTATGAAGATGGATTGAAGCACATTATGCAAACCCAATTATATACTTTTAAAGAAACGTACCCAAATGCCAATTTTGTTACCAAAACCTTTCCGGATAATATTTGTATTCAAAATTTATTTAACAATACATGTCAAGCCATTTTAATATCAAGAGGATTAACCACACAAGAGTTAAATAAATTTACTCAAAATAATATTACCGTTCAAGGCTCTAAAGTGGGTTGTAGTGCCGTTATTTTTATTGCAAATAAAAGTTTTGAAACTGATTTTTTATTTAATGAAGATATTGTTACAATATTAAAAAATCAAAATAAATTATCTCATAAGTATTTTTTTTATTTAGAAAACTCTAAAACTTCAAATGCTTATTTTTTAAGAGACTCAATAGCTAAAACCAAACATATCTATAATTGCTTTAATGCAAAGTGCATAGATAGTTTATTATTAATATTACAACAAAATGAAAATTGTATTGGCATTTGTGATTATGCTTGGTTAAGTGAAACGGCAAGTGTTAGAGTTAAAAACATATTAAAATACATTAAAATTTTAGCAATAGCTAACGCAAATGATACGCAGGCATATTTTCCAGATGTATCAAATATTGCCTTACGCCGCTATCCGTATATTAAGTCATTATACGTTTACCGCAGAGGGGGTGATTTTTCTTTAAGTAAAGGATTAGAAACCTTTATTGCTGGTCCTATTGGACAGGCAATGATTTTGAAACAGGGAATTTATCCAAACAGGCAGGAAGAAAGAAAGGTAGGAATTAAATAGTATTTAAATTCTGAGAAAGAGTTTTAATTAAATGATATTATAAGTACTAGTTAAAAAATAATCTAAATTTTATGCTTAGGTTTTGTAAATTTAAAGCGTCAAATACTTTTGGTAAGTCAATAAAATGCAAAATTCTATAAAAACATATACTCTAAAATGATAGTAAGCATGTTTACATTGTTTTTAAATTTAGGTGGTGGTGAAATTATATTAATACTATTAGTAGTTTTACTTTTATTTGGTGGGAAGGGCGTGCCTCAATTTGCTAAAGCTTTAGGTAAAGGAATTAGAGAGTTTAAAAATGCTAGCGAAGATTTACAAAAAGATATTCAAACGCACGCTAATTCTATTACAAATACAGTTCATGAGCAAATGCAAGATGTTACAAATTTTGATGAAATGAATAAAAATGAAACGCAAAAACGCATTTAATTTTATTATTATTATTTGTATTATTATTACTTCTTGTGAAAGAAAGAATAATACTGAGTTAACAAAACCTAAGCCTTTATTAAAAAAAAATGTTGATCAAATTTTAATAAAATCAAATATAGAAATTATACAACAAGAAATAGAGGCATTTGATAGTTTTCAAAAAACACATCAAATACCTTTTGTAGTTACTCAAAGTGGTATTAGATATTATATCATTAAAAAATCAAATGATAAAAAAATAATTAAAAGTGGCTCAGTAGTAACTATGAATTATACATTAGCACTACTTGACAGTAAAATTTGTTATCAAACATTTGATTCTCCTCTTTCTATTACAGTAAATCATAGTGAATCTGAATCGGGGTTACAAATGGCATTACAATTTTTAAAATCAAATGAACAAGCCATTATATTAATTCCATCTTATTTAGCGCATGGGTTAATGGGGGATGAGGAAAAAATTCCGCCTTTAGCGCCTATTATTTATATTGTTGATATTTTAAAAGTAGAATAGAAAAAATTATCTACAATGTATATTATATAAATCAACAGCTTTAGTATTATTAAATTTTTCTGCACGTAGCAAATCATCGCACCCACCTTTAGCATCTTTAGTTGCATGTTTTAAGGCTGCTCTATTTATATAGGCAGAAGCGTTTGATTTATTTAATTTAATTGATTGATTATAATCTTGCATGGCTTCTTTATCTTTATTTATTGCACTTTTAGCAACACCTCTATAATTAAAAGCGTTATAATTTTTTTTATTTAAAATAATTGTTGTATCCAAATCTTTAATAGCAGCTTCCATTTTATTTAAAGCAATATTACACAAGGCTCTTGCTAATCTAGACTCTTCTATTAAAGGGTTCTTTTTAATACAAACATCCCAATCTTTAATAGCAAGCTCATATTGCCCCATATCATATTGAATGCGTGCTCTAATTTTATACGCCTCCAAATTATTTTTTTTACCTTTCATAACCTCTATCGCTTTTGACACTGTTTTAAAAGCACTTATTGGCTCTAAAAGCTCTACTTTAATTTTAGATCGTAATATTAGTGCGTCAATAAAATCTGGGTTCCCAACAAGTGCTTTATCACAAAATGAAACTGCTTCTTTATATTTTTTTTCGTGCGCTAAAAATTGAGCTCGTATATAAAGTAAATAATAATTTTTATTCTGTGATATAATTAAGGTATCTAATATTTTTTTAGCATCTTGATAGGATTGTACTTGAATGAGGTATCTTATTTTTAGGCTTAAACCTTCAATGTTTGTTATATCAATTTCTAAGGCTTTCCAAATATGTTTTTTTGCTTTTCTGTTTTTTTGCAACGTTAAATAAATTTCCCCTAATTTTTCATGAGCATAAATATTATTAGGATTATTAAATATAACTTTGTTAAATTCTTTTATAGCCATTTCAATTTTATTAGAATCTAATAAAGTTATTCCTGCTGAACAGGCTATTAAATCTTTGTTTTCAGTTTTAGTTTTAGTTTCAGTGTCTTCAAAATCTTGAGCTTGAGAAACTAAAGAAACTAGTAATAAAATAATTAATCCTATTTTTTTCATATCCAAAAAATATATAATGTAAAGAGAGTTTGTTCAAAATTAATTTTATTAATTGAAAGTATTATTAACAATCAACAAAATATTTTTATTAACAAATGTAATAGGGCTAATAAATAGTCCTAACAAAATAAGTCCACATGCTTATGTTCTACCAACACACATAATTAAAACTTTAAATACTAGTGAGCTGTATTACTTGTTAGCATCCATGTGAACACTTCATGTTTAGGTATATACAAGCCTTCTTTTAGCTTGGTACAGTAAATTTTATTGGAGTCTGTGGTAATGAGGATTAAAAATCATCTATCTTTTTTACTTGAAAATAGAGATTTAAAACTTCATTTACAAAAATATCCCAGCTATATTTTTGTTTTTCTTTATGCATTTCTTTTATAAATTCTAACTCTTTGTTATTATGAAAATAATCTAAAATAGCGTCTGAAATTTCTTTTGAGTTTGGTGATACTACATAACCTGCTTTATTATGTGGAATCACTTCTTTTAATCCGCCCACATTTGTAACTAAAGTAGGGGTTTCAAAATGAAAAGCAATTTGTGTTACACCACTTTGTGTTGCGGATTTGTAGGGTAATGCTAATAAATTTGTTGCCGAAAAATAATATTTAACCTCATCGGTACTAATAAATTTATCAATGATTGTAACAGTTTGTTCTAATTGAAGTTGCTTAATTTGATTTTTATAAATATTTATATCATGATAACATTCACCAACAACTAAAAGTTTAATGTTTGTATGTTGCTTTAAATTATTAAACGCATCAATCAATAAATCTAAGCCTTTGTATTGACGAATTATTCCAAAAAATAAAACAATTTGTTCAGATTGTATCAGTTGTAATTTTTCTCTAGCTTCTTGTTTTGAAATTTTATCTCCAAACGAGGTATATAAAGGGTGTAATAGTTGAATTTTAGTTTTTAAATTTGTAATTGTATTTAAATCTTGCATTACAGCATTACTCATGGTTATAAAACCTTTAATGTTTTTTATAAAATATTTAACAAGCGCCTTATCACCAAGTCTTTTTTCGTGTGGATAGATATTATCTGTAATAACTAACGTTGCAATTTTTGATTTATTTAATAATCTCGCTATAGTTCCAAGTGAAGGTGATAAAAATGGAATCCAAAATCGAAATACTACAAAATCTGCTTTTTGTTTTTTGATAAATAAATAAGTCTTTACCCAACTAATTGGATTTAAGGTATTGATTAAATTATATATTTTGAAAGAGTAGGAGGGAGGATTTAATGGGTTAGGTTTTTCATATTGAGATGTACCTGGGAATAAAAAATTTGGATAAAGCATTGAATATGATATAATACTACAATCATAACCTGCTTTAATAAATGCACTACACATAAGTTCATCAAAAGTGGCCAATCCGCCACGTAATGGGTATGCTGGGCCAATAATAAAAATTTTTAAACCCATTGTGATGCTAAATGTTTCCTACCCTTAATTCATTAAGCTCCTCTATTTTCAAATATTCTTGAGCCATTCGCATAATATCTTTATCTGAAGTATTTTCAATTTGTTTAGCGTAATTATTTATAAAGCTTAGGTTTAATCCTATTTTCCAATAGGATATAAATGTATCAGAAGTTGTAAATGGTCCGTCAATAATGCGCAAAAGTTGACTTAACATGTAATTTTTAACGGTTTTTAATTCAGTAGAACTAATCGTTTTTGATTGCAATAATTTAATTTCTTTATAAACTTCTTCTATGGTTTTTTGCGTTGTTCTTTTAGCAACTTCGGTAGATATTTCAAAATATGCTCCATGCTCATAGGCTATTAAACTGCTATTTATGCCATAGGTATAGCCTTTATCTTCTCTAATGTTTGACATTAAACGTGATCCAAAATAGCCTCCTAAAACTGTATTTAATACTTTAAAATGTGAAAAATCTTTGTGTTTATGATTAAATAAAGGTTTGCCAATTTTTATGGCAGTTTGAATTGCTTCGGGTAAGTGTATTTTATGCTTTAACTCTTTATTTTGAACATATAATGCTGTTTGGGTTGTGGAGGGTATGTTTTGTTTCCATACTTGTTTTGTAAATAAATTATTTAACGTTTCAATAATATGAGTTGAAACTTTACCAGAAGCAACAATCATACAATTATTAGGGCAATAATATTTTTTATAAAACTCTATAATGTCTTCTTTTGTTACTTCATCAAATTGACTAATTTGAGTAGGAACTGAAGTATATGGATGTGATGTTCCAAACATAATTTTAGGAAAATGACGAAGTGCTACAACATTTACTTTTTGAGAATTTATTTGAAACCGCTGTTTTTTATTAGATAAATAAATATTTATTTCATCGGTTGGAAACGTAGGATTTAAAATAAAATCACAGATATAGTGTAGGCTTTGTTCAACATGCTTACTTAGTGAAAAAAGTGTAATAGTTGATAAATCTGGTCCTATTTGATTTTCAACAAAAGACCCTAAGTAATCTAAGTTATCTGAAATTTCGTTAGCAGAATAATTAATTGAACCACACTCTAATAAATCATTTACAGCAGCTGCAATTAATGGTTTAGATTGATAGTACAAGCCGGCTTTAAATACAAATTCAATTTTAACAATATCTTGAGTGCCAGCACTAATACTGTAAAATGGAATACCATTTGATAAATATTGAGACATTAAATCTTCTTTATAAATATTGGAAATTTCTTTATATCCGGGGGCTTCATTTCTATTTAATAACATGGTAATTATTTAATTAATGTGTATTTAAACTTTATTTGATATTAAGTTTTTTGTAATGCTATTTTAATTGAATTGATTTTAACGCCTCTATTATTTTTTTAGACGCGGTAATATAAGCCTTATTGGTAGCTTGAACAGGATCTCCGCCGCCGCCTTTACAATCGGTTACTTTGGTTTGATACATTTCAATATTTGAACTATTTTCTATAATTGATAAGGATACATCGGCATAACCAAAGTATAAATTATTCATTCTTTTAAAACGATCTTTACAACTTAAATTAATAGTGTACTTAGAAATTGCCGTATTTGTAGAAAATAAATAACCGTTTTGAGCAAAAAATTCTTTTACACTAGCTATTATTACATCGCTACAGTCGTTTGCGTTAGTAACACAAATGGTTGTTTTTTTAACCTTTAAGTTAAATTCAATAAACGGAATGCTAATAAACTTATAACGGTTTAAAATGATTGTATCTAAAAATGAGGCTAAATTGACAATAGCTTTAAAACGCTTATTAAGGCTATATAAATTGGTATTGCTAACATTGGCAACTATCAAACCACTTTTATCTGTTGTTAAGTTTGTATTTTTAAAGTTATCATTTATAGAATAAACGATTAATGGTAAGCCTTCTTCGCTTTTTAATTTATACGTTACTTTAATGCCTAACGAAAATGCAAACGCAGATTTTAAACTTGGGTTAATAATGGTATCAATAGGTTTGATTAAAATATTTTTAAAAGCGTTATTGAGATTAGTTGATAAATTAACTTCTATTTTATTTACATCATCTATACTTGGTGCAGGATCAAGTGCAGTACTTAATAATGCTAAAATTTGATGTGATTTTTTGATAGCATAAACCAATGTAAGATGGCTGACTATGTTTTTTGTATATAATTTAAATTCTGATTTTAAATTTAAGGAATCATCGCTTATACCTGACTTTAATGCGGAAGTTTGAGCATTAAATTGTGCTGCAAAATAATTTCGTAATTCTTTTTTATTTACATAGGCAAAAGCATAGCCTGTTTTGCTTACTTTGTTATAGTAGGTTTCTACTATCAACCCATAAATTTCTGCTTCAGCTATAGCTGATACTTCTTGGCTTAATTTTTGATTAAACGCATTTTTAGTACTTTCTGTTTTTAAGGTGGTTTCTCCTTTTATTGTAACAGCAATGCTTTCAATTAGTTCTTGTTTGGCATTTCCTGTAAGGCGTTTTAATAAATCATATTCTGTTTCACTTGGGTTCTTATTAGAGTAAGAGTAACCACTTAAATAATAATATGAACCAAAACTTGATTTTCTAATTTTGCCATCAACCCATTGGGGAACAGATTGCTGGCTTGCAGCAAAATGACTAATTAAAAAAAACACAAAAATCTTGTAAAACAAAATATTTTAATTCTAATTTTTTACAGGTTCTAGTTCGCTCTTTTCTTGTTCTAATAACTTATCGTGCAAAAATTTTTCTTCTTTAGCCGACGCAATAGCTCTAATTATTTTTTTATTAGTTGGGCCTAATTTCATTGCTTCTTTATAAAGATTTAAGGCCTCTTCATATCTTTCTTTTGCCTCTAATATTGCCCCGTAATTGTATATTGCTTTGGCTTTTACTTTTGGTTCTAAATCCATTTTATGCGAACATTCTTCTAATACTTTGATAGCCTCATCCCACTCTTGTATTTTAATTAAATTTAATGCTTGAGTAAGCTCAGGTAATTTGCCGTCTTTTTCAAAAAATATCGTTTTTGATACTATATAAGGTGCTACCATTTTCATAAACTTCTCAACTACTTTACTTCGGCATTGATTTCTTAACTGATCTTGATTAATTGATGGCACACTGTAGTAGCTTGAACCAGTTTGACTGGTACTCGATGAACCATCTATAGATTTTATAGCTATAATTTTAGAAGTTTCTATATCAATTAATTTTAAATTTACACCGTAGGTTAAATTACCCCTTCTAACATATCTTGTTTGTGTCATTCCTTTTTGATCAACATACGAATCGCCCTTTGTTACATCTTCTTTATAATTATTATTTTGAATTCTCCCAAATATCATCGCAGCAGGCCCAATTACCTTACCAATAGCAACTGCAGAGGTTTCATCAACAACTCCTGATTGACCTAAATTTTGCTCTTGCATAATGGTATTGATATTTTGACGATCAACAATTTCAAATAGTTGAGATTCAACTAAATTTACTGTAATATCGTCTGTAAGATTTAACGCTTCTGGTTCATTTGGCTCATATTGACCAGCAATAGCATTTACAGCTATTTTTTTATACCTTTTTAAGTTAACTTCGGCTGGTCTTTTTAATTTTACAACTATTGAAGGGGTGCATGCGTTAATTAATATAGAAATTAATGGTAAATAAAAATAATAACTAATTTG
Organism: Bacteroidia bacterium; assembly: GCA_031539425.1. Taxonomy (GTDB): domain Bacteria; phylum Bacteroidota; class Bacteroidia; order B-17B0; family Aurantibacillaceae; genus UBA4416. The sequence continues at coordinate 3,264 of JAVKLI010000067.1, read as the reverse complement.
TTTCATATTATTTATCGTATTAGTAAGCGTTGATTTAATTTTAATCTTCAGAATATTTATCTTCATAATATTTCTCTTTTCTAGCAGATTTTAATGCTTCTTTATAAAACATATTTTGATTATCAAGTTTAATAGCGTCCTGATATGTTTCAATGGCTTCAGTGTAGTTACCTTTTACTTCTAACATAGCACCATAATTATAAATAGCTTTTGCTTTTACAGAACTATTTAAGTCGGTTCTATTGGCAGACGTTTCAAGTAATTTTATTGATTCATCAATTTTTTGAGATTTAATTAATTCTAAAGCGATAAATAATTCAGGGAGATTGGCATCTTTTGCAAAATAAATATTTTTCTTAACCTCTTCATATACAGGCGCTACTTTCATAGTTTTATTAACTAATTTTACAAATTTTGAAATTACTTTTTGTCTACTTTCATTTTTGAGTTTAATAAAATTAATGGTAGGAGCATTTTTATTTACGCCATTAGTAGTAGTTTCTGCTGAACCGTTTATAGACTTTACAGCTATAATTTTTGACGTTTCAACATCAATTAATTTTAACGTTACTTTGTAATTTAAAACACCTTTTCTTACATGTTTTACGCAAGTTACACCTTTGCTATCTGTGTATGGTTCGCTCCTAGATTCCTCTTCTTTATATAAATTGCTTTGAATTCTTCCAAATATCATAACACCTGTGCTAAAAATTTTACCTAAAGACGCAGAACCTGAGTTTTCATCAATTAAGCCTGATTGACCTAAAGAGTGCTCTTGCATGTATGAATTAATGTTTTGACGATCTACTATTTCAAATAATTTTGACATAACTAATTTTTCTGTTATTTCATCAGTTAATGTAAGAGATTCAGCATCAGTTTGACCCTCTTCATTTAAAATGACATTCATGGCTATTTTTTTCTTCGAATGAACTGCTAATTCAACAGGGCGTTTTAATGTAACCTCAATAAATGGTTTACAACTTGTAAACAACAAAATAAATACTATTAGTTGTATAAAATTATATTTTAATTTTTTAATCATAAATGCCTTAAATTAAAGTCAGTAAATATATTAAGTTTTAAAGTATTTTAACAATTATTTTAGCTTAATGATGATCTGTAAAATTGAGTAAATTTGATACAAAACAATAGGTGTTGGCTATATTATAGAACTTGGCTGCTACTTTAAGCATATTTTAATTTTTAATCTCCACTTTTGGTTTTCAAATTGTTTCAGTAATTTTTCGTTTTGAGTTAAAATACCCGTAGGATTATCTTTATAATTTAAAACTATAACGCCTGCATCTGCACATAAATGAAGGTGCAAAAGCATATGACGTGATGCAACTGTGGTTAATAAAAAACCTTCAGGGTTATGCTTCAAGTCATCTTCTCTATAAGGTTTATCAAACGTGTCTTTAATCATTATTTTATTGTTTATTTCAACATTATAAACTTCTGTCATCATTTAAATAATGATCGGTGTATGTACTCTTATTATATTTTTATATGATGATTGCAGTGTAATGATGTTGATTATTTAACTATGTTTTATTTACATTAGTTTTTCTTATTATCAATAAACCAATTATAGTAATACTTGCATTTATTATTATAAGTTCATTACCTACTCTATATATTGTGAATTCGTGAATGCCTAGATTAACTACCAAATAGGTTATAAATGGAGAAATTAAACAGATAAGTGGAAGCAATTTTGAGTTTAAATTAGCTTTTGAGTACAACCCAAATAAAAATAATCCCAACAAAGGCCCGTAAGAGTATGCAGCTATAAGTAAAACAACATCTATTATTGAAAGTTGATTAATAGTATTGAATATTAAAATAATGAACCAAAGTAGTATTGCAAGTAGGATGTGAATCAATTGCCTAATTTTATTTTTTTTATTTTCATTGATTAAATTTTTCTCGTTTAAATTTAAAATGTCAATATAAAAAGATGTAGTAAGGGTAGTTAAAACGCTATCAGCGCTACTAAAAGTAGCAGCAATAAGCCCACAAATAAAAAATATACCGGCATATAGTCCTAAATGGTTAAATACTAAATTAGGCAAAAGTGCATCTGTTATTACCTTTTGTGTAATTTGAGATACAGGCAGCTTTAAATTTTGTGATTGATAAAAATATAAGACATATAAACCAAGTATTACAAAACATATATTTACAATAACCATTATGATGCTAAACCAAAACATATTTTTTTGAGCATCTTTTAAAGTTTTACAACTTAAGTTTTTTTGCATCATATTTTGGTCTAACCCAGTCATAGCAATTGCAATAAATGCACCACCTAAAAAATCTTTTAAAAAAAAATTTTTGCTTTGCCATTCTAAATAAAAAACTTGATGATGATGTAAATTTACAATGTCAGTTATATTAATGTGAAGTTCATTTATGATAGCTACGATGGTAAATACAACCCCTAGGATTAAAAATATAGATTGGAATAAATCTGTCCAAATTAATGTTTTAATACCACCTTTATAAGTATAAATTAGTATTAATAAAATGATAATAGCTGTACTCATTTCAAAGGGAATATCTATAGCATTAAACAAAGCCAATTGAATTACCTTCATTGCTAAGTACAACCTCGCAGAAGCCCCCAATACTCTTGAAATGATAAAAAACAAGGCGCTTGTTTTTTGAGCCTCTATGCCAAATCTAAACCTTAAATAGGTATAAATTGAAGTTACATTTAATTTATAATATATTGGTAATAATACTTTTGAAATAAAAATATACCCAAAAAAGTATCCTATTACAATTTGTAAGTACGACAATTGATCGGTATAGACCTTACCTGGTACTGAAATATAAGTAACACCGCTTAATGAATCTCCTAACATTCCAATAGCTATAACTAACCAAGGAGATGATTTGTTTCCTAAAAAATAAGTATTTATAGTACTATTTTTGCTCGTAATTTTTGCTATAGTTAATAACACTAAAAAATATACTACAATGCAAATTAAAACAACTGAAACAGACATACCAATAAATAATAAACTTATAAAAATAGAATAAAATAAAAAATATAACTTATTATTTTTTACCCATGAAGTACAAAACCAGTTTTGTTTTTATATTTTAATTTTAATTATTAGTGTCCGATAAAACAATTTAAAAGGGAGCGGTATTTCTACCATCTCCCTTTTTTTATTACTTTAATTTTTACGACAAAAGTTAAGTAATGAGTAAAAGTAAAAATTTTAGCGGACAGCCCATAATAAGTCAAAT
>JAVKLI010000066.1:0-11729 GCA_031539425.1 Bacteroidia bacterium | reverse complement strand
TTTGACTTATTATGGGCTGTCCGCTAAAATTTTTACTTTTACTCATTACTTAACTTTTGTCGTAAAAATTAAAGTAATAAAAAAAGGAGATGGTAGAAATACCGCTCCCTTTTAAATTGTTTTATCGGACACTAATAATTTGAAATGAAAAAAGAATTAAGCACGTTGTTATAACTAAATAAAAAAGTATATCAAAATGTAGTATCCAACAAAATGTGTAAGAATTTCAAATACAATTATTTTATTTTTAAATTAATAAAAGCCTAACAAAAAAAATGAGGATAGAAAACTTAACAAGGGATATTAACAATAGAGAAATTATATTAAAAGGAATTGAACAATCATATTATTATGAAGATTATGAAAAAGATAAAAAATGATACATAAATACAGCGCCTGCTGCAAATAGCACTTTTGTAAATGGCTAGTTATGTACTAATTGAAGGCGCTAAAATCAAATAAAAAAATATCAGTAAGTGTGGCAATTAAATTGGGAAACCTACAACAAACGTTATAAATCATTTTATTAATCAATTATAATTGCTCCATTTGCAAAGGCTTTTTTACCAAAAGTTAGGTGATGTATTTAATTTATTAAGTTGGCTGTTATTTTTAGTACAACAACACTATTAATAAACAGTAGTACCGCCACCAAAACCTAGAGGATTATAATTAATCCTACCATAGAATTTTTAGTTTGCTTACCGTTTCGTATTCGTTATCTATGCAAAATGATGATCTTTGAGGCAATGTAATATTATCAGGACTAACCCATGGATACCTACTAACACTGTTAGTACCTCTATCATATGGTTCAAATTCATTAAAATATGCATATTCTGGTACAACTCTGTCAAAGGAATTTATAAAAGTTGTCCAACCATTAGGTCTAACTAACCTCACAGCCCTCCCATTATTAAGTAAATTATTTGTAGTTAATACATTAACATCTCTTCCTAAATGTACTTTTGTATTAGCTCCACAAACAAAAAAGTTTTCAAATGTATAATGCACATCATTAGCTTCAAAAGGTTGATAAATCTCTTCTTTTTGATTACGATTAGTTATCCATTTAGATGGGGCTGGAGGTGCAATATTAATGTTAGGTACATTATCAATAAAAGAAATTTTTCCTGCATTTGGATCTCCACGTCCGCCTTCAAAAACAATGGTAGGGAGAACGTTTGTATCATAATAATTAAAATAGGAAATTTGGTCAAAAGGATGACCTGGAATGTCAGGGTCATAATCAACTTGTTCTCCTGGATAATAAAAAATACCGTCATAGGGGGAAATAACAGGTCCACCCATATTTCGGTATTTATAATGTGGGCCAGATGTATTTACTCTAACGGTTTGATGATCTCCTTCAAATTTAATACTTTTTGCTTTACCTATTTTTTGAGCTGGAACTGTAACTGTACCAGTGTTAAGAGGTGGAAAATAAGTTCCATTTGGATATTGCTCATTGGTAATTACAAAATTACAACTTAAATTATTTGTATAACCCACATTAAAATCTTGTTGGTGATAGGTGCTGAGTTTAAACCAATTACCGCCTTTTTTATTTTTATAAAATGTTGGTTTAGTATAGTCATAAAAATAGGAGGTAAAAGGTTGATAAATAGAAGTAGTGTTGTATTTCTCACGATTTTCAAAATGCCTTCCAACCCAACCAGTTTCTGGACTACCCGGGTAACCATTTCTATGCTCATAGTGTTCATCTGCATAATACCAACTAGTTTGGTTACGAAAACCAAACTCCCCTAAATAGAAAATTTGCCTCATGTTTGTTTCATGAACCAGTTGACCTACAAACTGCCCCTTAGCTAAACAAAATAAAAAAGTAAATAAAATAAGTGTAATTGTTTTTTTCATAGAAGTTGCTAAAATATTTATTGTTAAATGTAAAATAAAAAGTTTATAAATTACAAACTATTGTTTGTTTTTATTTGTAATAAGTAGTTGCTGCTATTTTATGTAAATTAAAAAGTGGTTGTCAGAGTCGTCAATTAACTATAAAACAGTTTTTTAGAACGCCTTAATAACCAAGAATTTGTTTATTAGCGCTTTAAAAAATGGAGTCAAGATACTTCTATTTTAAACTTATAAGCATCTATTTTAGAAAAGTATAAACGTGTATTAGATATGTCGAGTATTCAACTATATAGGACTCATACTCCAATAAAAATGGGACTTTTGTACTAAATTAAACATTTGCACTTCGATTTTCCAGCCTCACAAAGCTGCACCTCTTTATGTGTAGGCCTAGAGAAGTGCAATGATCTGCAAAAAAAAATAGACATCTGAAAACGATTTTTAACTTCTTAACATGTACTTACGATCTAAGCTTAGCTAGACACAGAACGGTCCAAATGTTTTAAAATTTTACCACCGAAAAAAAATATAATTTTAACCAACACGTTGGCACATCCTAAAAAAATCAGAAAGAACCAATTAAGCAAAGTGACTCACGAATAAAAAAATAAGTACTTTGATAAATTATATCTAACTCATTCAAAAATATAATGGATAAAAATATCCACTATTCTAAAAAATGTTTATCTTTGACCTCATAAAAAGTAGAATATGTTTTCAAAGGCTTGTGAATACGGTATTAGATCATCCATTTTTATTGCAGGGCAATCAAAAGCAGGCAAAAAAGTGAGCTTAATTGATGTAGCAGAAGCTATTGAATCACCTACCGCTTATACTTCAAAGATACTTCAGAAGCTTACACGATACAACATAATTAATTCTGACAAAGGGCCTACCGGTGGTTTTTCTATGGATAAAAAAGAATTAGCGATGGTTAAGTTAAGCAGTATTGTATCTGCAATTGATGGTGATGATGTTTATAACGGATGTGGGCTGGGGTTAAAACAATGTAACGAGTTTAAGCCTTGCCCTGTTCACAATCATTTTAAAAAAATACGAAATGAACTAAAAAAAATGCTTGAAACAATAACTATAGATTCTTTAACAGAGAATTATGCAAAAGGATTAGCTTTTTTGAAAAATTAAAAAAAATTAAACTAATAGTGGATAAAATTATCCAATATAAATGAAAAATGACATATCAAATATAGAGGACATTAAGATATTAGTAGATAGCTTTTATGGTAAAGTTCGTGAAAACGAAAAACTAAAAGATATTTTCAATAATAAAATTCAAGATCTCTGGCCTGAGCATCTTGAAAAAATGTATCGCTTTTGGCAAACAATTTTATTAGACGATCATACATACCATGGAAGCCCATTTTTACCGCACGCCAACCTACCGGTTAATAAAGAGCATTTTGACCAATGGCTAGAACTGTTTTTTGCAACCGTAGACGAGCATTTTATGGGGGGAAAAGCAGAAAGAGCTAAATGGCAAGGTCAGCGAATGGCAGAGATGTTTCATTCCAAAATTGAATATTATAAAAATAATTCAGCAATTCCTTTATTATGACAACAGTCAAAATGCCCATAGCTTTAATCGTAACATTCCTTTGGATAGGATTTGTTTGTGCCATCAGTTTTATGGAATCTTGGCTCAAATTCAGGGAACCAGGCATTACAATTCAATTAGGGCTTGGCATTGGTAGGTTGGTTTTTAGTGCACTCAACAAGGTAGAATGGGTTTTTGCAATTGCGATATTGCTCAATTTAATACTGTCTAAAAGCACCTTTTTTTCAACAAACAATTTACTCTACTTAATACCACTAATTCTACTCATCACTCAAACAACTTGTTTATTACCAGCATTAGATGCGAGAGCTGAAGTGTACATTCAAGGGCAAATTCCACCGTCTTCCAACCTGCATTTTTATTATGTAGGTATCGAAATATTAAAGGTGGCTTGTCTATTCATTTTCGGAGTATTAATTTTTTCAAAAACATAAAACATATAAATATGAAAGCAAAAGAAATATTAAAAATCAATTGGTTTGATAAGCAAGCTGCACAATTCGAACAATCTAGATTTGGGGCAATGACACTAATGATGACTGCTCAAAGTTGTTGGGGGTCAGTAGCGGCAGTATACGCATTAAAAATTAACAATACAGTATTATTGGCTATATGTGCAGCCCTTACAATGGCTTCTAATACTGCCTTTATCTCCCAATCAACAGGAAAATGGTGTTTATCTGTTTTTTATGTAAGCGTATTCACTAATTTAGCAATCCTATTATTCTCTCTATTTGCATAAAATAAAAATTTTAAAAATATATCTATTATGAGCAAGGAAAAATTAATCAATGATATTGAAAATAAATATCAACAATTAGGAGAAAACTCCACAACTTATCTAAAAGGTCTGTTACAAGCAAAGCCCATCAATTACTGGGATTATGTTGAAGTAGATACGCTACTTACACTACAGAAGCCGAGAACCAACTTTAAAGACGAAGAAATTTTCATTATGTATCATCAGGTAACAGAATTGTTTCTAAAAATGATGATACACGAAATCAAACAATTAGTTTACGAACCATTTGAAGAAAGTATATGGCTAGAAAAAATAGAGCGCTTGAATAGATACACCAAAATGCTAATAGGTTCTTTTGATGTAATGAAATATGGAATGAACTATGACGATTACAATACTTTTAGAAGTACACTAGCACCTGCAAGTGGTTTTCAATCTGCACAATTTCGATTAATAGAAATTTATTGCACCCGATTAGAAAATTTAATCAATGAAGAGGGTAAAAAGCGAATTAGAGAAACCCCAAGTACACAAGATTATTTTGAACATATCTATTGGAAAGACGCTGGATTGAATCGTACAACAGGAAAAAAATCATTAACCCTTCGTCAGTTTGAAGAACAGTATTTAGACCGTTTAATAGCTTTAGCAAACAAAACCAAAGGAAATACTTTGGAGGATAAAATCATCAATATGAGTAATTGTTCGGAACCCTTAAAAGCAAAGTTAAAAGAATTTGATTACTCATACAATGTTGCTTGGCCATTGGTACATTTAGAAACAGCTCAGTATTATCTTGACTTAAAGGGAGAAAACAAAGCAGCTACAGGCGGGAGCGAGTGGAAAAAGTATTTACATCCAAAATTCCAACAACGAAAATTTTTCCCGGCACTTTGGAATGATGACGAAATGAAAAATTGGGGAAATAAAATTTAATAACAAAACATCATGAACATTCAAGAAAATAGCATTATTGGTGAGTTAGTAGCACAAGACTACCGCACCGCATCCATTTTTAAAACCTACGGTATTGATTTTTGCTGCCAAGGCAATCGGACAATTAAAGACGCTTGTAGCACAAATAAAATTGACCCACATCCAGTGATCGATGATTTAAACAGAATTTTCTTTTCAAACAAAGAACAAGTAGTTGACTATAAATCTTGGCCATTAGATTTATTGATAGATTACATAGAGAAAACACACCACCGCTATGTTGAAGAAAAAACCCAAGAAATAATACCTTATCTTAATAAGATTTGTAGCGTACACGGAGACCACCACCCTGAGCTTCACCAAATCAATCAACATTTTAATGCTGCCGCAGGCGAATTAGCCGCTCATATGAAAAAAGAAGAATTGATTTTGTTTCCTTATGTTCGAAAAATGGTAAAAGTTAAACAAGAAAACTTAAATCTTAATGCACCTCACTTCGGAACTATTCAAACCCCCATTCAAATGATGATGCACGAACATACCACCGAAGGTGAACGTTTCAGAAAAATAGAAGAACTGAGCAATAACTATACTCCACCACCAGACGCTTGCAATACCTATCGGGTAACATTTGCTTTACTCAAAGAGTTTGAACAAGACCTACACTTACACATACATTTAGAAAACAATATTTTGTTTCCAAAAGCTATTGAGCTTGAAGAGCAATTTTTGTAAATACTGAGATTCAAAAAAATAGGGTTTGCTAAAATGAGGGGCAGAAATGCTAAATTAAAAATCTGAAATTTTATTATATAATTTGTACTATATTTAAGTACTTGTAACTTCACTTTTTATAAAACTTCAAAACATTGTGGGATAGTTGAACTAAAAAAAAATGGGTTGCAAAAAAAAGTAACAGAGATAAAAAATAAAAATGTGAAGACTAGAAGCCATAATAAAAACGGGGCGGCACTAGAAAAGTCACATGGGTAGAAAAAACGTAAAATAAAAAAAATGATAATAAAAACATTACAAATGACTTTTTTAGGATTGATATTTGGTTCATCCTATGCAATGGCACAATGTGCCAATACTTCAAACATTTATAGTTTTACCCATAATGGTAAAAATTATGAAATTGTGCGAGAATTAAAAACATGGAATGATGCAGCTGCATGTGCTGTTGAGAGAGATGGACATCTCGTTGAGATAAATGATCAAAATGAACAATTAGCTGTTTATAACGCAATAGCAGCAGCCGGGGTAAGCAATGCGTACACAAGCATCGCCAATGGAGGTGGCATAGCTTATTTATGGACGGGTGCTACAGACCAAGCAAATGAGGGTACATGGATATGGGATGGAAACAATGACAATAGTGGTACCCATTTTTGGAGTGGTCAAGGTGCTGCAGGAGTTGGAGGTGGAAGTTCAGTGAGCGGATTATACCATAATTGGGGCGGTAAAAGCACATCAATTGTTAAAGAACCTGACAATTTTGGAGCTGGCCAGCATCATGGAGCAATGGCGCTAGCAGGTTGGCCTTCAGGTACAACTTTTTTAGGAATTGCAGGCGAATGGAATGATATTATGGGAACTAGTTTACTTTATTTCATAATTGAAAAAAATCTTACCGTTGGTGTAAATAAAACAATATTTAATAGTGACATTAAAGTATATCCTACCCCTTGTTTTGAAAAGATTAGCATTGGTTCTAATATAAATTTAAATGGGATAAATTTTAAAATATATGATATGATGGGTAAACTCATAATCTATAATACATTTAAAGAAAACAATGAAATAAACACTGTTAACTTAAATAAAGGAATTTACTACATACAATTACTAGACGAACATTCTAGTATTACTATAAAGTTTGTAAAGGAATAAGCAGCCCATAAGAAGGGTTTAGTAAAAGTGGGGCAATTTACCACTAAATTTGAAAAAAACATTCCTAATGAACTTTAGTGCTAATAATCCACTGCTTTATAAATTCCAGGCCGTTAACAGTAAATTTATCTCCTAAAATTTGGAAATTCCAAATATAATGTTGTTCTTTGAAAAGAAATAGGGAAGCTGAAAACTACTTAGAGTAAGCACATATTAAAAACATTTAAACATGAAAAAAAACATACTACTAGTTATTATGCTCATAACAATAAGTTTACTGAGCAATGCTCAAATTATTTATACAGACATCCCTGACGGTATACCTACTGGTATAGATTTCAATTCAGATGGAGCTGATGAGTTTGAAATTTTTGGTGGTGACGGTTCATATATTACGTATACTGGTAACAATAATATTCACGCATTAGGAAGTGCGGCGATTGATTGGGATGTTCCAAATTGTGTTGCTGCTAATTTTGCAGTTAATGCAACTAATAATTGGGTAGGTCAAGGCGATTGTTCCATTGATGGCTGGGGGCAGGGTAATTCAAGTTTAATAGTAAACCAAGATAAGTATTTAGCAGTAAAATTTCAGTTTGTAGGAAATGTTAATTTTTATTATGGCTGGATAAGAATTTCAAGAAATAGCTTAGGTATTATTACATACAAAGATTATGCTTATAACTCTACTGCAAATCAACAAATATTAACAGGTCAATCAATTAGTATATCCTTAAACGAAGTAAAAAAAGATAAAAATGTTTTAATATATCCCAATCCTGTAAAAAATATTTTATATATCAATTTTAAAAATGGTTTAACAGAAAACGTTTCTTATGAAATATACAATACATTAGGGCAAACAGTAAAGAGAAGTAATTTAGAAGAAAAGAATTTGAACGAAATAAATATATCTGATTTAAATAAAGGAGTATATTCCTTACGTTTATATACCAATAATCAAAAAATAGAAGAGAAAATTTTTATTGATTAATTTAACTATTGTATTCTATTATTATTAAAAAACTACTGCCAACAGCGGTTTCTCTTAATTACAAATTTTTCGCTAAGTTCCCATTTACGTTTCGCAAGAAATATTATCTTAGTGAAAAATGATTCGTTCCTAAGTTCCTAAACTTCATAAATGGACTAAATATTAGTGACAAGCGTAAAAGATAAAAATATAGATAAAAACCATTGAATTTGGAAATTGAATTTAACAAAAATAGGGGTTGTTCTACTGTTTCTACCGCTTGGTACTAGACTGTTTTCTGATGTCAATTTTAAGTTCTTTTTCCGCTAAATCAATAATTGTATTTAGTAGTTGAGCATGAAGTTGGGCGGTAACTAATTCTTTTTTTTAAACGTTGTACTTCTTTAGAATCTGATGAAGAATCAATTGCTTTTAGATTTGGGTTAGACTCTTTTTTATAATCCTTTCCTTTGTTTTTCATAACCCACGAATGTATGGTTCTAAAATCAATTCCATGCTTAATTCCTAATTTTCGATAAATAATACAGCCCGCTAAATATTCGGTAATAATCTGTTCTCTTTTTTTCATTTTGTTTACATTTTACTGTAAACCTATTTCAGAACTAGACAATCTAAAATATCGCACAACGGTTCGGGGGTTTGTGAAGTTGGGGGTTTCGGAGCACAAAACTGTCGGCTTTGCACTTAGTGCGAAGCACAAGTGTTTGATTAACCAACCAAACTGTCTTTGGAACACGAAACCCCGCCTATTGCAAATGTGCTGTTAGCTGCTGGCGTTTTTTCGGTGTTCTATTTTCCACTTTTTCGTCTGTTGTCGTCTTTGCATAATATTTGGCAGTTTTCTTCGGTTGTCTTTCCGTTGTCTTTCCAAGGTGTTATGTGGTCGCCTTCCATTTCTGAAATGTCAAATTCCTTTTTGCAAATTATACATTTTCGTCCTTGCTTTTCGTAAACTTTCTGTTTTACGCTGTCTGAAAAAGTACGAATGCCTAAATATCTTTCGTCTCTTGTCAAAATGTAGGCATAAATACCACTCTTTTTTTCTACGTCATCGTCTGCAATTAGTTTGGCTGTTTCTTCTTCAATAGCTTTCGTGTCATAAACTACATCTTTGTATTTGTTGTAAAGTAAACCCCACTCAATACCTTTCATAAACTTTTTTCGCTTATTTGTAAAAGTCGCATTAACCCAAGTAATTACAGATTGAAAGTACAACCACAATGCTGTTGCATTTGGGTCGTGCTGGTGTGTAGCCATATAACTTTCAATTTGTCCTTCCGAAATCCACTCAATTGCTGTTTCAAAATACTCTTGTCTAATTGGTGAACCATTTAAATAGTCGCCACCAATATTGGAAGCAACACAACCACTTTTACTAAAATAACGCTTTGCATCAGAAACCCAACTGCCTGTATAAACTGCGTTTCGCAGTTCTTGTTCAGTTAGTTTTTCTCCTGCTATGTTTATGGTTTTGAACCATTCTAATTTTTCACTCTCTGTTCCACTACAAACATAAACCATCAATTTGTAGTTTAAAATCTGTTCTTTTTCGTCATTTTTTAAGTTGTGAAAATATCGGTTTTGATAAGCAAAATCTCCGTTTACATATTGGCAAATTGAAATTGTTCTTTGTTGTCCGTCAATTACTTCAAAAGTGCCGTTTTCACGAACTGCCCAATACATTACGTTTAGCGGAAAGTTTTTTGTAATTGTGTTGATTACAGCATCTCTTTGTTTATCCTTGTAAATAAATTCTCGTTGGTAAGGAGGACGAATGTCTAAATTTCCGCCAAATCCAACAACTCCATTTTCTGCATTGTCTTCAAAGTCGTTAGATAACTCTCTTATTGTTATTTCTTTAAGTTCTATATTCATAGTTTTTTATTCTTAATTAAAATTCTTGCATAAGGCACTTCTACAATGTTATTTTTCATCATATATAGGTCGCCATCAACTGCACCACGTTTTTGAATTTCTTTTCTGTATTTTTTGTGTTCTAACTTGTATGGTTGAACACCAACTTCAATACCTGAATTTGAAATTCCTAAACCGATTATCTCGAATTGGTCAGGATTATATTTGTCTAAAAATGTTATTGGAACACCCATTATACCATTGTAATCAACTGGAATTTGTTTTGTAACATCAACATTAATTGCGTCAAAATTTTCATAAGTAGAAAATTCTTCGGGTGAATATTTTTTAAATAGTATTAAATCTTCGTGTCGCTTGTTTATGTCAAGGTTTGTAAACCAATGAACGCCCGAAACTCTTATCATTCCTTCTTTATGGTCGCCTGCTGTTGCGTAATCTTCGTATTGTGTGTTTATAAAATGTCCTGCACCGCCTGTAAAACCAAAACCAAGCCAAAGTTTATCTTCTTTTATCAGCTTAAAAATTTCTTTGTAAGTAATTGCGTTTTGGTGTCCAACAATTACAAATTTTTTGTCGTATTCAATTAGTTGGGCAACATATTCTCTAAAAAGTGAGAATGGTGGGTTTGTTACAACTATGTCGGCTTGTTTTAAAAGCTCAATACATTCAGCACTTCTAAAATCTCCATCGCCTTGTAAGTGTTTAATTCCAATTTCTTCTGGGTTTGGAACGTTGTCGCCATTCTTGTCGCCATCATATTCTAAATAAATGGCTCTTTCAGAAATATTTTGGCTAAATAAGTCCATATCTTGACTTTTATAGCAAGTTGCAATAAGTTTTTTAAGTCCAAATTTTTCAAAGTTGTATGAAAAAAAATGAAAGAAGTTGCTAACTCTTGGGTCATCACAATTGCATAGTACAACTTTATCTTTAAAATGCTTTTTATAATGTTTTAACTCTTTCTCAATATCAGAAAGTTGAGTATAAATCGTCTTTCTTATTTGCCTTTGCAAGAGTTAAATTTGTATTCTGTGATTTTTTAGCCATTAATTTTTTGTCAATTCGTTAAGTCGCAAATTTACGATTTTTATTTCTGTTATTTGTCGGATTGTCTGTCGATTTCGGGTTGCTCTACGCTTGCAGCTAACGTTCCCGCGCTTGGCGACAGTTGCGAAGTTCGGAACTGATTATTTTCTGTTAAAGATAAAAATTCTTGCGAAACGTGAACTTACCACAAAATTCGCAATTGCGTCAAACGTGTGTTGGTGGTAGTTTTTTTTTAAAGTTTCGCTAATAAAATTCCCTTTTTCTCATTAAACTTCTCTTTTGTTAAGAACTGTTGGGTTTAATTTAGAAATGGTTGATTTTATTACTTGCAATCTCTCATTATTTGAGACAATTTGATTTTTATGTTCTTCTACTTTTCTTTCAAATGCTTCTTTTTTATCGCTTTTTAATTGCTCTTTTGAAGAAGTTATTTGTTGAATAGCGTCAATAACTTCTTGATTAGTAAATTGATTTACTTTGTTTGAAATGTGTGAAAAACTATTCATTGCTAAACTCATATGACACGAAGTACAAATAGTTCCGTAACCTTTTGTTAGACCTTTACGAAACATTGGAGTATTTAGCATTCCTAACGATTTATTGCAAGCTATACAATTTGTCATTTCTTTATTTTTATGTTAATTTTCTATTTAAGGTGGGTTCTAAAAATTAGTTTTTAGAGGTTTGAATAAAAATCGTAGAACCCATTAAAACGATTTTTATAATCTGTACCCTCAAAAGTACAATATTTTTCCTTTACAACATCATAATCTATCTATCTATCTATC
>JAVKLI010000065.1:0-5174 GCA_031539425.1 Bacteroidia bacterium | reverse complement strand
TGATTGGGTTAAATGAATCATGCTTAATGCAAATTTTGGTCGAGGGGCAAGTACGATAATTTTACCTTTCAGGAAAGAGGAAAAGAAACTGTTTTATTTTCTTTTTTTTGAAAAAATAATCTAAGTTACTCCTATCAAAAAGAGCATTTATTAGTTGAATCTAAGATCTTTAAGCCTACGTTGTAAATTATTGGTTTTACCAATTTTACATTTTGTAGTTTCTATTGATGATTGAACAATGTAGATATAATGTTTTTCTTCTTCCATTTTAAGAGTTGAATTTAGAAAAAATTTGCTTAGTAAGTTTAGTTTAAAAATTCTAATATTTTTTGTTCCACTAGGTCCGAATCCCAATTTTGATGAATATTATCAAGCATCAATATTTTATCCATAATTTGTTGTTGTTTTTGCCCACGCTGCAGGGCCTCACTATACCTAATTTCTGGGCTATATGTAACCATGGTGTATAGGGGCGTCCAAAGTTTTGGATATTTTGTGCTAATTTTTGCTTCTATTTTTTTTTGTAAAATAAAGTTTTTATCCGCCGTTTTATCTCTCATTTCAATAAAATTAGCAATAGCAAGGTCTGCAATAGCATCGCCGTCGGGCTTACGGAGGGTTTCATATTCTTGTAAACAAGCTGCGTTAAGGCCATGTTTTTCAATTAATTCATTAAGCACTACACAATCTTCAAACCCACAGTTCATACCTTGTCCATAAAATGGAACTATGGCATGGGCCGCATCTCCAATTAGTGCTATGTTGTTATTAAATACCCAAGGGGTACATTTTACGGTAACTAAGCTAGAGGTAGGGTTTGTTTCAAAGTCATGAATTAATGTGGGCATGATTTCAAATGCATCTGGAAACTGTGTTTTAAAAAAGGTTTGAATTTTTTCTTTAGAGTTTAAGGCGTCAAAAGATGTGTTACCATCTAATTGTAAAAATAAGGTACAGGTAAAGCTCCCGTCAATATTAGGTAAGGCAATAAGCATAAACTGCCCACGTGGCCATATGTGTAAAGCATTTTTTTCTAACATATGGGTGCCATCGGCTTTTACGGGAATACACAATTCTTTATAGCCACAATCTATATAATATTGGTTGTAATTAAATCTATCAGAATGTAATTGTAATTGTGTTCTTACGGCGCTATATGCGCCATCTGCGCCAAATATAAAATCACTTGCTACGGTTTCTGTTATGCCATTTAAATTTGTAAAGTTTAAGGTTGTGTTTTTTTTATCAATGTTAGTGCACGTTTTATCAAAGTGTAATTGCACGTTAGGTTGGGCTTCGGCTAAATCCATGAGGCGCATATTTATGGAACTTCGAGATACAGAGTAAATAGCTTGCTCAGCAGTACCGTAAGGTTGATAATCTATTGTGCCATTAGCCAAGTGAATATATCTGCCATACATAGGAATGGCTATTTTTTTAATATCATCTGCTATACCAACTCTTGCAAGTCCTCTCCAGCCTCTATCACTTAATGCTAAATTAATTGACCGCCCAGCTATTGCCCCACCCTTACGCATATCTGAACGTTTTTCAAATACGCTTACTTTGTGTCCTTTTTTAGCCAAGTAAATAGATAGTAAAGAGCCTACCAAGCCTGCTCCTACTACTGTAATCTTATTATATCTAGTCATAAAGCTGTAATTTTAATTTATGCTTTTAAATAAAAATGGGTAATATATATTATAATAAAAAAAATTCTATAGTACTTACCACTCTTACTTTTTGAATGTAAGGGTAATTTGAGTTGGAATTACCTCCATCTTCATTGTAAGAAAAAGAACCAGCTATTGTTATTTGACCTTGAGAAGCTGTTTTAATTTTACCTAATGTTGCTTGAGAGTCATTGGCAAATTGCTCTCCCGCAATGCGTGCGTTTTTAGTACTTTCTGCAATTAACTTGGGCTTTATGGCGTTAAGATTAGGAAAAATATATTGCGTGTTAATGTTGGAAGTTAAATCTTTGCTTATTAAATCTAATTTTATTTGAGCCGCAACATCTTCTGTTTTTTCTATATCTATAGATTGAAACGCTACTTGTTGAGTAACAGTATATCTATCAATTTTAACTTTAACTTGTTTCTCGTTTTCCCATTGGGTTTCATAGTACTTTTGTCTATCCATTACGCCTACATTTTCTATAGTTACTTGTTTATACCCTATAGATGATAAATAGTTTATAATAGTTGTTTGTTTGTTTTTAGTTTGAACTAAAGCACTTTGTAAGTTATCTCCAGAAAAAGAAAAATTTACTGAAATAATTGCAGATGTAGCCTTAACGCCTAATTCTGCTAAGCCTTTTACTGTAACTACTCGGTCTTTATCACTAAATGTTTTTAATCCATTATAAATAAAAAAACCTAAAAATAAAAGGCCTATCATGATGGTTAATCCTAAAAATAAATGTTGGATTGTTTGTTTGTTTTCCATAATTGTAAATGTATTGTAAATGTATTGTAAATGTATTGTAAATGTATTGTAAATTATAAATAGTGTTCTAACTCTTCTAATTTTGAGCTGCGAGAGCCTTTTAATAAAACATGTTGGTCTTTATACGGATGTTGTTTTATCCAAATAATTACTTCTGTGTTATTTTTAAAAAACTGGTATTTTTTAAAATGCGCTTTTAATTTGTAAAAATAGCTGCCAATTAAAATAACATATTCAAAATTAAACGTTTCAATTTGTTTCAATAATTGTAAATGTTCATTGTGAGATTCAACTCCAAGCTCTTGCATATCGCCTAATATTAAGGATTTTGAGGTAAAAACTGACTGTGCAAATTGAGAAATGGCTATGTGCATACTAGATGGGTTGGCATTATATGAATCTAAAATAAGTGTATTTAAATTGGTTTTTTTAATTTGAGAACGATTCATGTTAGGCTCATAATTTTGAATAGCCTTGCTTATAAGTAATGTAGGTACATTAAAATAATTACCAATACAAATAGCCGCAAGGGCATTTATCAAATTGATTTTACCAAATAAATTAGTTTCAATTAATTCATCCTTTTCTAAAGTGTTTATTGATTTATTCCATTTAAAAGATAAGCGTGTGGGGGCGTTAAGAGAAGTGCCATAAACACTGTTTTGATTACTGGTTCCGTATGTTATTTGTTTTATGTTTTTTGATAATTCTATTAATAAAGCATCGTCTGTATTTATAAATATGGTTCCATTATTATTTTTAATGTAATGATATAGCTCCGATTTGCCCTTTATAACACCTTCTATGCTGCCAAATCCTTCTAAATGCGCTTTGCCAATGTTGGTAATAAGCCCAAAAGTAGGCATGGCTAAACTGCACAAAAAAGCTATTTCGCCTACATGGTTGGCACCCATTTCTATAATTGCAATTTCAGTACTTTTTGTAATAGATAGTAAAGTTAACGGCACCCCAATATGATTATTTAAATTACCTAATGTTGCTTGGGTTTGATATTTTTGAGAAAGTACCGCATGTATTAATTCTTTATTTGTTGTTTTGCCATTGCTTCCTGTAATGCCAATTACTGGGATTTTAAGCTGCATTCTGTGATATTTAGCTAACTGCTGCAATGCTTCTAATACATTTTTAACTAGCAATAATTGAGGGTGTGGTGGTAATAAAACATCATCTATTACAGCATATTTGCAACCTTGTTCAATGGCAGTTAAAGCAAAATTATTAGCATTAAAAGTTGGGCCTTGTAAGGCAAAAAATATAGAATTTGTACTTAATTTTCTTGTATCTGTTGCTACGCTTTGATTGCATTCAATAAATTTTTGATATAAAATATCTATTGGGATTATATTCATTGTAACTAATATAGTGCTCCAAAAATAACTACTTTGCGCTTATGCAAATTGCTAAAATGAATTTAAAATCAAAATATTCAAATATTATAGCATATTTTAAACAACAAGCGCCAAATGCTCAAACAGAGCTGCATTACAATTCGCCATACCAATTAATTGTGGCCGTAATATTATCGGCCCAATGTACAGATGTAAGAATTAACAAAGTAACCCCAGCATTATTTAAAACATTTCCTTCTATAAAACATTTAGCCTTAGCAAGTGTAAGTGAAGTATTTGAGCTTATTAAAAGTGTAAGTTATCCTAATAATAAAGCAAATCATTTAGTACAAATGGCTCAATTGGTAGTGCAAAAATTTAAAGGGCAAATTCCTCAAACCACGACTGAATTAATGAGTTTGCCAGGTGTTGGCCGTAAAACAGCCAATGTAGTTACCTCTGTTTTATTTAACCAACCTACTATGGCGGTAGATACACATGTGTTTAGAGTTTCTAATAGATTAGGGTTGGTAAATGCCAAAACACCCTTGGCATGCGAGCAACAATTAATAAAACATATACCCAAAAATGATATAGCCACCGCCCATCATTGGCTGATATTACACGGAAGATATGTTTGTAAAGCCCGTTCACCAATGTGTTCATCCTGTTATTTAACAATATATTGTGATTTCTTTAACAAAAACTTAAAACCAAAACCAGCCATGACAAAAACAAATGAAACCGCTTTTAAAGCACACCAAACCAAGTTAAAAGAAAAACAAAAAGCCCCTAATTTCAATACCGTTGATTCAGAAGGAAACCAAGTTTCCCTTTCAGAACTAAAAGATAAAAAAGTGGTTTTATATTTTTACCCAAAAGATGACACACCTGGATGTACCCTACAAGCCTGTAGTTTAAGAGATAATTACAAACTATTACTTAAAAATAATTACCTCATATTTGGTGTAAGTGCCGATGATGAAAAATCGCACAAAAAATTTATAACTAAGTACGATTTACCCTTTCCTTTATTATTAGACACTGACAAAAACATCATAAAAGCCTATGATGTTTGGGGTCTTAAAAAGATGATGGGTAAACAATATGAAGGTATCTTTAGGACAACATTTATTATAGATGAAAAAGGAACTATAGCGCATATAATCACTAAAGTTAATACCGAAAATCATGCGCAACAAATAATGGAATTGGCAGGGTAATCAAAACTTAGATTTAACTAATAAATGCTCCTTTTGATAGGAGTAACTTAGATTATTTTTTCAAAAAAAAGAAAATAAAACAGTTTCTTTTCCTCTTTCCTGAAAGGTAAAATTATCGTACTTGCCCCTCGACCAAAATTTGCATTAAGCATGA
>JAVKLI010000064.1:0-12267 GCA_031539425.1 Bacteroidia bacterium | reverse complement strand
TGAACGTAGAGAATTTAAGCCTCGTGAGGAAGGTAGTTCATTTGACAGACCGAAAAGAGAATACAAACCCCGAGAAGGATCTGAACGTAGAGAATTTAAGCCTCGTGAGGAAGGTAGTTCATTTGACAGACCGAAAAGAGAGTATACAGAAAACGAAACAAGAAAACCATTTAGAGAAAAATCAAAAGAAACATACAAATCTTATTCTAAAAAATCTGAAACGTATAAAGATTCAAATACGGTAAGACTTAATAGATATATTGCAAATGCTGGAATTTCATCTAGGCGAGAAGCTGACGTTTTAATAGCAACGGGTGTTGTTACAGTAAACGGAAAGGTTATAACCGAAATGGGTTATCAAGTAAAACAAGATGATATAGTAAAGTATGGCGGTGTACCTATTAAAAACGAAGAAAAAAGATATTTGGTTTTAAATAAACCTAAAGATTATATAACAACCATGAGCGATCCTGAAGATAGGAAAACGGTGATGGAATTGATTAAAAACGCTTGTAAAGAAAGGTTGTACCCTGTTGGTAGGCTTGATAGAAACACAACAGGAATTTTATTATTTACAAACGACGGCGATTTGGCAGCAAAATTAACTCACCCAAAATTTTTAGTAAGAAAAATATATTACGTTACACTTAATAAAAATATAGCTCCTGATGACTATAAAAAATTAAAAGAAGGGTTTGATTTAACAGATGGTTTTATAAAACCAGACGATGTATCTTATATTAAAAGCTCAAAATCGGAACTAGGTATAGAAATACATAGTGGAAGAAACAGAATTGTGAGACGCATATTTGAACAATTGGGTTATGATGTGGTAAGGCTTGATAGGGTTAGCTTTGCGGGGCTTACCAAAAAAGATTTACCAAGAGCTAAGTATCGTTTTTTAGATTCTAAAGAAGTTAGTTTTTTAAAAATGCTGGGCTAGTATATACCTATAACGGTATAATTTATAGAACTCCCCTGTAAATAGTTCTTATTATAATGAGGCTAATCAATATTTTAGTAAAGGTATGTATAGAGTAAATAAATACAAAATGGATGTTAAAATCAATCATGTTTTACCTAACAACGCTCATATAATAGCCTATTGGCCAAGGCCAAGCTCATCAAACGTATTAGAAGATTTAATACCAATTAATTCAGGATTAACTGCATATGAATTAGTTCCCCACCAAAGGGTAAAAATAAATTACTTAAATAATACAGAATGCTCAATGACTGGGTATGTGTATGAAGTGTTTGCTCAAATAGGAGGTTTTGTTGGTTGGTGGCCTTATAATCCTAATCTAGTGGCTTCGCAAATGGAGTATTCTATCCTTACCAGCACTAATCCTGCTTTTTTAAATGTAGAAACTCCAATCAAAACTGAGGTACATAGTTTAGAATTATTCCCTAATCCAAGTATTGAACTAAATACAATTTCATTACTTACAGAACGTTTAGAAAATATTCTCATTAACCTATACGACATCAAAGGTTCATTTATCAAACAAATGCACAAAGGCGAAACAGTAGTAGGGCAAAACAACATTGATTTAAATATTGAAACACTTAGTAGCGGTATGTATTTTTATGAAGTAAAATTGGGCTATACCAATAAATACATTAAATTTGTTAAGCAGTAAATAAAAAACCATTTAAAATAATTTTTATAAAAAATACTAAATTGAAACTAGCTATAATTTTAATATGTTTTATATGTTTTGTAGCCTGTAATAAAGAAAAAAACACCATTTTAAATACTGAAAATACTCTATCAACAACCCCTCAGCATCAAAACAAACTGCTTACTTTAAAAATAGATTACCTTACCAATACTTTTGAAGGTGGCATTGAAACTGTTTTTGCTAGCAACACCAACTCATTTACTATTGTTAAAGAATATGTGGCGCCAAGCGATATTGGATACATCAAATTTACCTATCAAGAGTTAAATCAACTTCTGTTTCATGGAAGTCATATTTGGATGGGCACAGGAAAGATGTTTTATCCAACGAGCTTTCAACCAGCTTCTATTTTTTCAATAACTACTGGGTCAAATTCTGTTACCCCAACTGCAGGATTCGAATATATGAATATTTATGAAGATTCAAACAGTATTAATACTGCTCCCCCTGCATGGTGGAACTCAATTCAAAATTTAAGTTTAGTTCGTTTCTACCTTGCTTCAAACCCAACGGCAACGGTAAAATATTTTTTATACAGACCAAGTTATTTATTCGGATCTATTGTAGCTCCTGACCACTGGATTGTTTTTATTAAAAATTGATTATAAACATTTACAACATCAAAGGTGCATTCATCAAACAAATGTATAAAGGCAAAACAGCTTTAGGGTTAAATATTATAACAAAATAATTTGTGCAAAAGATTCTTTAATATCTAAATATTCAACGCCTCGTTTTTTACATTGTTTTTTTATTTTTTCTAAATACCCATAGCTGTTGGAAGTGTCAAAAATTAATTTTGTTTTATTAGAATTAATATCATTAAAATTAAAATAACAGTTATGGCTTACTATTATATATGTTTCATTATTTAAAATATTATTAAGTTTATTAATTTGCTTTATACTTTGGTTTTTAATAACACAAGTTTGACTTTGTAATTTTTGGAGTTTTAAATTAGATATGCTTAATAAATAAGGCTTTATTATTTTATCAAATTCAGTTAAGCTAAGGTTATCAGCACTAAGGTATACTATATTATTGCTTCTAATTAAATAAGCCGATTTGTGCTTACAATAAAACACTACCAATTCCGATTTGCTAAACTCTTTTAACTGTATGTAAGTACTAAACGTAAGGTATACTATACATATAGAGCCAAAATAAAAAAAGGCTTTCCATGTTTTGTTAAATATCACATAAGCCAACATAAAAATTAACAGAAACCCAAAACATACATCAACAGTATTAAACGGAATATAATCAACATACCCGTAACTACTATTATTTGTAAGGTTTGAACAAGCTAACATTAAGTTAGTTATATAATTTAAAACAAGTGCGCATAGGCTTTTTATGCAAACAATTTTAAAACAAAAAATTATTATCGTTGATACAAACATTAAAATGGCGCTAAGCGGAATGATGATAAGATTTGAAACGACAAACCAAATTGGAAATTGATTAAAAAAATATAAGGTAATAGGCCAAGTGGTTAGTGTAGCTGCAATAGAAATGGCAGAAAACTGCCATACCTTTTGAAGCCAATAATTATTAAAACAGATGCGATTGGTTAGTATAGGATAAAAATAAATTAGTCCAAAAACCGCAGTATAACTTAAAATAAACCCAACATTTAAAATTAAAAAAGGATAAAAAATTAAAATTAAAAAGGCCGATAAAAACAAAATATTATACGAATTATGAAATTTATTAATTGTTTTAGCAACAATAAACAATGATAACATTATTGTAGCCCTTAATACAGCAGGACTTAAGCCTGTTATTAATGCAAAACAACACAAAGCAAAAATAATACTTACACATTTAATAATTGGCATTTTCTTTTTTCGTTCTATTAAAATAAAAATCCAAATAATAAATTGGTATACAAATCCTGTATGCATACCCGATACAGATAAAATGTGTAAAGTGCCCGAATGGGCAAAGCTCTGCATGACATCGTTTTTTATCTCGTCATCATAACCAACCAGTAGTGCTGCGCATATAGAAAACGCTTCTTGTGAAAGATTTGCGTTTTTTAAAATATAAACTATTTTATTTTTTATAGCTAACCCTAAATTCTTTAATGCGTAAAAATTAAATACAGATATAATTGAAAAAACTTGAGCCTCATTAATAAATACACAGCTGTTGATGTTTTGTAACTCTAAATGTTTTTTATAATTAAATTCAAAAGGGTTTTTATTGTTTTGTAAAGATGTAATTGGCGAATATATAACGTAACTATTACCTAAACGATAGGGCTTATTTACTGGTAATTTAATGTATACAATCGATTTACCTGATGTTTTTTCCCATTTATTATTTAACCTTATAAACTCAAGCTCTATAGTTGCTTTTTGATATTTATCTGTAACCACTGGAATATCAATAATAGAAGCTATAAAACATTGATTTTTACCATTTATATAATTAGAACAATGCTGCGTGTAATTTTTTTCTTTAAAAAAATAACAAGACACAATTGCAACATAAAAAATAAATCCTGCAAATAGTATTAAAAACAGCCACTTAAAAACATATTGAAGCTGACTTTTTTTAATATGAAGAAAAAATAAACAAACCGTAATAACAAATAAAACAAAAAACAAAAGAATAGAAATAGTATTAACATCAAATACTACAGCGGTAATTATACCTAAAACATAAATAATTAAAATTTTTAAAAATGGAATACTATTAAACGGAATCATAACCCATTTCGTTTATTAAAAATCAATATAAATTAAATACTTTTTTCTTATTTTTTTAAAAGATTCAATGGCGTTTTTATAATAGTTTTCAATGCTATCGTTAGAATAATTTTTTATTATCATATTTTTTAACGCTTTATCGCCCGAATGATAATTAAATCCTGAAGTAAAAAAAGAAACCGTAGAATTGTGCTTATATAAAGAGTTTATGAGGTTGTAATGAATTTTTTTAGAATTAATAAAAAGAGAAAAAATGCTAACAGCATTAATACCATAACATGTTGTATCTTGATATTTTGGTTTTTTTGTAATTTTTGTAGAAGTTGGTTTAAACTTAAAATTGTAGTTAACGCTATCAATATTTGGGCTACCTAACACTTGAAAAGGCTTAGAAGTGCCCCTACCTAAACTCATTGAGGTCCCTTCAAATAAACCCAATGTTGGGTACATAATAATAGCTGTATCATTATTTAAATTTGGTGAAGGTTTAATAGGTAATAGAGATGTAAATTTTTTTCTATCATAATTTTTTAATGGAATAACTGTTAGTGATGGAGATTTTATGGCGGCTATCCAATTTTCTCCTACAAGCATTTTTGCATATTCACCAATTGTCATTCCGTAAACTAAAGGAATAGGGTGAAGCCCAAGAAATGATTTATATTGTGATTGTAATACAGGGCCCGCAATATAAAAACCATTTGGATTAGGCCTATCTAAAACAATAATTGGAACATTATTTTTAGCACTGCCAGATAACACATAGCTAAGTGTACTTAAATAAGTATAAAAACGAACACCTACATCTTGAATATCAAAAAGAATTAAATCTATATTTTTAAAATCATCGGTTGTTGGCTCATAATGAGAACCATATAAAGAAATAATAGGTAACTTACTTTTAGCATCAATATTATTTTTAATAGATATTCCTGCGTCAGCATCTCCTCTAAATCCATGCTCCGGACAAAATATGGCGGTAATTTTAACTTTTAAACTTAATAAAGTATCAACAATATGTGTTTTATTAATAATACCTGTTGCGTTTGTTACAACTCCAATCTTTTTATTTTTTAATAATGGAAGGTATTTTTCTAATTGATCGGCACCTTTTACAATTTTGTTATAAGGTTGAAATTCTATTTGTGAATTAATTACAATTGTTTTAAAAATACACGCCAAAAATAGTATTACAAATTTCATAAACAGTAAAGTTATTTTATTTTTCATTTTATATTTAATTATTTATTAAAGATTGGCAGCTTCAAAATTTCTTTAAAATTAATGAGTAATAAAAATTTTTAAAAATACATTTACGCATACTTAAAACATTAAAACCTTTTATTTTTACAGCAAATTAAATTCATACCATTATCTTTAAACCAAATTTTAAACCAAATTTATTTATGAAACACATCTTCTTATTTAGCCTTACTATTTGTTATTTTCAGTCAATTTCTCAAGTAAGCACAACTCAAACCCTTACTAATGGCAAAAACAGCACCTACATTTTTAAAAAACAATATAATGTAGAAACCACCGAAGTTCAAAATCAAGATAAAACCAGCACTTGTTGGTCCTTTTCAACCTTATCGTTTTTTGAAAGCGAAGTAGCTCGTAAAAATAAAACCCTCATTCCTAGTCTATCAGAAATGTATGTAGTGCACAAAACTTACCCACTAAAGGCAGTAAATTACATTAGAATGCATGGCAAAAATAATTTTGGTGCAGGTGGCGGATTTTTAGATGTATTAAATGTATTACGAAATTATGGCATGGTTCCAGAATCTGTTTATACAGGGCGTATTAAAAATAAAGAAACCCATAATCATAAAAATTTGGAATCTACTTTGTTAAGTATTGTAAAGTCTGCTGCTGAAGATGATAACGCCATTATTGATTTAGAGGCAACTAAAAATATTGTAGAAAAAGCGTGTGACGAAATGTTAGGCACTGTTCCAAGCAGCTTTTCATTTAATGGAAAAAATTACACCCCTCAATCTTATGCAAAAGAAATAGGTCTTGTGGCTGACGATTACGTGCTAATTACCTCATTTACACATCACCCGTTTTATTCAAAATTTATATTAGAAGTGCCTGATAATTGGAATTTTGAACCAGTGTATAACGTACCGCTAAACGATTTTAAAGACATTATGCAAAACGCATTAAAAAATAATTATAGCATTGCATGGGCTGCAGATGTGAGCGAAAAAGGATTTAACTTTAAAGAAGGCTTGGCTACCTTACCAAACAAAGCATTTTCTGAATTTGAAAATAAAGAAGAGCCCTTTAAAAATCCTCAGTTTCAACAAGTTGTTACTCAAGAAGCCAGGCAGCTAGCTTTTGATAATTACGAAACACAAGATGACCATGGTATGCACATTGTGGGTTTATATACCGATCAAAGTAATACAAATTACTACTATGTAAAAAACTCTTGGGGTAAAGATAAAAATGACCTAAGTGGTTATTTATTTGCATCAGAAAGTTATGTGCTAATGAAAACCACCAATATATTAGTTCATAAAAACGCTATTCCTGAAGCTATTGCAAAGAAAATGTTTAAAAATTAATTTTTAAAATGTTAAATTCAATCACCCAACTTTTTGGTATTAAGTATCCAATAGTACAAGGTGGTATGATATGGTCTAGCGGCTGGAAACTTGCATCTGCTGTATCAAATGCAGGGGGATTAGGGCTTATAGGATCAGGCTCTATGTACCCTCACGTTTTAAAAGAACACATACAAAAGTGCAAAAAAGCCACCACTAAGCCATTTGGAGTTAATATTCCGCTATTATATCCCAACATAGAAGAACATATAGAAACCGTTATACAAGAAAAAGTACCCATTGTATTTACCTCTGCTGGTAATCCAAAGTTATGGACTAGCAAACTAAAAGAGCATGGAATTAAAGTGGTACATGTAATTGCTAATATCAAATTTGCTTTAAAATGTGTAGATGCAGGCGTAGATGCTATTGTAGCAGAAGGTTTTGAAGCCGGTGGACATAATGGCATAGAAGAAACTACCACCATGGTACTTATTCCAGAAATTGTTAAACAAGTAACCATTCCTGTAATAGCAGCTGGAGGTATAGGTTCTGGACAAGCTATGTATGCTGCTATAGCACTTGGCGCTTCTGGCGTGCAAATAGGAAGTTTGTTTGTAGCCACTCAAGAATCATCAGCACATATCAATTTTAAAAACAAAATAATAGAAGCAAAAGAAGGTAATACCAAATTAGCTTTAAAACAATTAACTCCTGTGCGCCTATTAAACAATGCGTTTGCACAACAAGTGCAACATGCTCAAAACAAAGGTGCAACAATAGAAGAGCTTCAAACACTACTTGGAAAAGGAAGGGCCAAGCTAGGTATGTTTGAAGGAAACGTAGATGACGGTGAATTAGAAATAGGTCAAGTAGCTTCAAGTATTAACAAAATTAGTACGGCACAAGAAGTTATTAATTTATTAGTTGAAGAATTTAATATTACCAAACAAAAACTAATTACTTTGAGTTTGTAATTTTATGGAACATTCTGCAAATATAAATTGTCCGCATTGCTTAAAAAGTATCGATATTAGTGATGTTTTAACCAAACAAATTCGTGAAGGGGTTATTAAACAGGTTAATACAGAACAACAACAAATGCAACAACATTTATTGTTAAAAGAAGAACAATTTAAAAAAGCAAAAGAAGCCTTTGAATTAAAAAAAGCAAAAGAAAATGAATTATTTAATGAAAAACTAGAGGCAAAACTGAAGCAAGAAAAAATAACAACAGAACTAAAAATAAAAAAAGAAATAGAAGATCAGTATAAACTAAACCAAGAGCAAACACAAAAAGAACTTCTTGAAAAATCTGAAAAGCTAAAAGAACTTTACAATCTACAAGCCCAAAATGGCCGATTAGTAAGAGAAAAAAACGAAATGAAAGAAGCGCTGGAGTTGGAAAATATTAAAAAAATAAATGAAGCATTGGCTTTAGAAAAAGAAAGAATAAAAAAACAAGAATCGGAAAAATACGAGCTTCAAATATTAGAATATAAAAAACAGGTTGACGATCAAAAAAAATTAACCGAAGAAATGCGCCGTAAACAAGAGCAAGGTTCTATGCAGCTGCAAGGTGAAGTTATGGAATTGGCCATTGAATCATATTTAAAACAACAATTTCCATTAGACGAAATAACAGAAATTAAAAAAGGCGCTAAAGGCGCCGATTGCATACAGCAAGTAAACACACGTGAAAAATTAAATGTAGGCACCATTTATTACGAAAGCAAACGCACCAAAGCCTTTGAACCCAGTTGGATAGAAAAATTTAAAACAGACATTAAATCCATTAACGCTAATGTAGGTGTGCTCGTAACAGAAGTATTACCAAAAAACATGGAGCGTATGGGCTATCATCAAGGTATTTGGATTTGTACTTTTGACGAATTTAAAGGACTTTGTTTTGTGTTAAGAGAATCCCTTATCCAAATAAATGAGGTGATTATAAAGCAAGAAAACAAAGGAGATAAAATGGAATTATTATATAATTACCTATCGAGCAACATCTTTAAACAACAAATAGAAGCTATAGTGGAAGGATTTACCCAAATGAAGAAAGATTTAGATTCTGAAAAACGAGCCCTGCAAAAAATTTGGAAACAACGTGAAATTCAAATTGAAAAAGTAACACTCAATACTATTGATATGCACACTTCTATTAGAGGCATTGCAGGTAGCGCCATTACGCCGGTTTCATTATTAGAATTACCAACCAATTTAGAAGAATAATATACACGTGTTTAATTCAGTATTTAAAACTTACAATTGGGAAACAATAAAACAATCTGTTTATTCAAAAACATCACAAGATGTTCAGCAAGCGCTAGCACATAAAAATAAAACATTAGAAGATTTTAAAGCTCTTGTATCGCCAAGTGCAGAGCCTTTTTTGGAAGAAATGGCTTTTTTGAGTCAACAAATAACTCAAAAACGATTTGGTAAAACCATACAATTTTACGCTCCTATGTATTTAAGCAATGAGTGTAATAATATATGCACTTATTGTGGCTTTAGCTTAACTAATAAAATAAAACGTAAAACCTTAACTGATACCGAAATAGTAATAGAGCTTAAAAGCCTTACCAAACAAGGCTATCAACATATATTATTAGTAACAGGCGAATCAAACCACGTAGTTAATATTAATTATTTTATTAATGCTATTAAGGTAATTAAACCTCATGTTTCTAATATTTCTATTGAGTTTCAACCCCTAGAATTGCATGAATACCAACAACTACAGCAGCTTGGTGTGCATTCTGTTTTGGTGTATCAAGAAACCTATCACCAACAAGTGTATAAGAATTACCATACTAAAGGAAAAAAGTCAAACTTTGAAAACAGGCTTAATACGCCAGATTTAATAGGTGAAGCGCACATACATAAAATAGGTTTGGGTGTTTTATTAGGGTTAGAAGATTGGCGTATAGATTCGTTTTTTTGCGCTTTACATTTAAATTATTTAGAAAAAAAATATTGGCAAACTAAATTTTCCATTTCTTTTCCGCGGATGCGCCCCGCAGAGGGTATTATAGAGCCTAATGTTATTGTTACAGATAAAAATATGTTGCAACTAATATGCGCCTACAGAATATTTAATGAAAACGTAGAACTCTCATTATCAACCCGTGAATCAGAATTATTTAGAAATCATGTAATGCCGTTGGGTATCACATCCATAAGTGCCGCTTCCAAAACTAACCCTGGCGGTTATGTGGTAGAACAAGAATCCTTAGAACAATTTGAAACCAATGATAAAAGAAGCGTTAAACAAATGAACGAAGTAGTAAATAGCCTTGGTTATCAAGCTGTATGGAAAGATTGGGATACCGCCTATAGCATTAAATAAGATGGAAAATAATTATCCTATTTTAACTCAATTTCAAAAACATATTTTACTTGAAAATGTAGGGTATGATGGGCAAGTAAAGTTACAACACTCAAAAGTGCTGATAATAGGATCTGGGGGGCTTGGTTGCCCCGTATTAAAAACCATAGCAGCCTGTGGGATTGGGCATATTGGTATTGTAGATTTTGATAGAGTAGAAATTCATAATTTACATCGTCAACAATTATATACCAATGCCGATGTTGGTAAACTAAAAGTAGATGTAGCTAAAGACAAATTAAGCGCTGCTTATCCATTTATAAAAATAGATTCTGTTAATCAAAAACTGACTACCGAAAACGCAACACAATTTATATCAAATTATGATGTAGTAGTAGATTGTACCGATAATTTTACCGCTCGTTATTTAATAAATGATACGGCCGTAAGTTTAGGTAAACCAATAGTGTATGGCAGTATTTTAAACTTTGAAGGTCAAGTATCTATTTTTAATTTAGATGGAAGTAAAAACTTACGTGATGTTTTTTTAGAACCACCTCCAAAAAATGAAACACCTAATTGTGATAACAATGGCGTGTTGGGCTCGCTACCAAATATGATAGGTACTATAATGGCACACGAAGTTTTAAAACTGATTTTAGGTTTACCAACCTTAACCAACCAACTTTTAATAATAGATACTTTAGCTTGGGAAGTTAAAAAAGTGAGGTATTAGTAAAAATAGTAAAACTGCAGCTTATTAACTTATTTAGCTTATAAATATCTTCCAAAAATAGAATTATAAAACTAATTTCAAATAATGACAATTCAATTTTTTAAATATCTTTAAAAAATTGTATGAAAGGTATAGGAAAATTTATAATTATCATTTTGCTTTTTGGAGTCTATTATCAAGTTAATACACAGCCTAAAAACAACCAAAATGATACCATTTTAAAAAAGCAATTAAAGCTGGATGTTAAACAGAATCCATTAACAAAACCTTTAATAGATACACTAAACGCTGAACAACAGTATTTTGAACTAGTTACAGATTCTACAGAAGAATCTGAAATTCCTGAATACATATATAATTTAGACTCTATTCCTGCTCATTATTTATACCTATCATGGGATACAACAGACATTCACCCTTATACGTTTAATTACAAAACCAGTTTCGATTCTACACTTATTCAATTAGATCAAACACCAAATTATCAGTCATTCAAAATGCCAGTAAATGGTATAATCACATCTAGCTTTGGGTGGCGATTTAGAAAACCTCATTTTGGTACAGATATAGATTTACAAACAGGCGATCCTGTATATGCTGCATTTGATGGAGTTGTACGAATATCAGTACCAAACAGATCTTATGGTAAGGTAGTAATTATAAGGCATGCCAATGAACTTGAAACCTATTATGCACATTTATCAAAATTAAATGTAACATCTGGCCAAAAAGTAAAAGCGGGTACACTTATTGGATTAGGCGGAAATACTGGTTATTCAACAGGGTCACATTTACATTTTGAAATGAGATATTTAGGTATAGCTCTAGATCCAGAAGATTTTATAGATTTTAAAACGGGGCAATTAAAAGTGCAATCTTTTAAACTAACTAAAGATTTAATTGATAAAAAATACAATTTATATAAACTGGGAAAAAAATATAAAAGTAGAGTTTATATTAAAAAAGGTAAAAAATCAAATACTAAATCACATAAAGTTAACAAAGGCAAATCTTCACAATCTAGATCAAAAAAAAATAAAATACCTACTAAATCTACAAGAAAAAAATAAAACACCAACTAAACAATTTATTTTTGTTGGGTATAGGGCGCAAATAGAAAAGTACAAATACTTTAAACATAAAAAACCCTTAAAAACCCTAAAAATAAAGGCGTGAACCCTATTTTTAGGTAAAAGGGTATTGTAAATAGAAAAGTACAAAAACTACCGATATATACCGA
>JAVKLI010000063.1:0-7244 GCA_031539425.1 Bacteroidia bacterium | reverse complement strand
GATAGATAGATAGATTATGATGTTGTAAAGGAAAAATATTGTACTTTTGACGGTACAGATTATAAAAATCGTTTTAATGGGTTCTACGATTTTTATTCAAACCTCTAAAAACTAATTTTTAGAACCCACCTTAAAAACAATTAAAAACAAAAAAAATGACAAAAACAATCAAAATCACTTTAGGATTAGTAGTAGCTACATTTCTAACAACCTCAATGTTTGCATCGTTTCCTTTACAAAATGCAGCAAACAAATCGCAACTAAACTCAACTGAGAGTTCTGAAAAATCTTCTAAATTAGAAATTAAAAAAGCGGAGAGCTTAAAGAAAATTACAGCCAATACAGAAACTAAAGATGGGGCTAGCAACAAACTTGTTGCTACTATCTTATGGCTCTTTTTAGGTTGGTTTGGCGCTCATAGCTTTTATCAAGGTAAAAAAAATAAAGGTATTTTACAATTAATTTTAGGTTTAATCGTAGTTCCTATTTTAGGATTCGTACTTTTATTTGTAGGAGCTATAGGAATTTATGTATTTTTATTATATGCTCTTTGGTTATTAATAGATTTAATAATGATTTTAATAAAATAAGTAAATAATAAATTATTTAAAAAAAGCTGCCCAATAGGGCAGCTTTTTTTTGTTTAAATTTATTTACCTATGTGCTATAAAAAAAATCTTTATATTCGCACACCAACTCAAATAAATGAAGCACTTCACAATCCTGCTAGCATTATATATTTTGGTACTATCATTAGTACCTTGTAGTGATGTACATGCAGATTGTAATGAATCGAATCATCAAACAGAATTTTCTCAAAACCATCACCATCAAAGTGATGATAGCGGTTTTGAAGAATGTAGCCCCTTTTGCGGATGCAACTGTTGTAATACAGTAGTTGGTTTACGTTTTGAAATTCCTTTAAAAGAAAAAGTGTCCCCCCCCCACACCACCATACAATTGCTTGTTTCTAAACAAGCTTCTACTTCTGCATTTTTTGGAACCATTTGGCAGCCGCCTAAACTAGCTTAGTTTTTGTGATATAAAATAATGTTGTTCTTACGATTATTTAATCCTAAGTATTTTATATCAATTAATTTTTAAAGTTTAACATAATCTCAAAAAACGTATGATAGATAAAATCATCAAATTTAGTATTCAAAATAAATTGGTTGTTACGACAGCCATCATATTACTTATTATTTGTGGGGTATGGAGCGCATTTAATTTAAATATAGATGCCGTGCCTGATATAACAAATAATCAAGTTCAAATAATTACCAACTGTCCTTCATTGGCAGCACAGGAAGTAGAGCAGTTAGTAACCTATCCGATAGAGCAAGCTTTGGTAAATATTCCAGATATAGAAGAGATGCGTAGCATTTCTCGATTTGGATTATCTGTTATCACCATTGTATTTAAAGATAAGGTTGATATTTACTTTGCACGTCAGCAAATAAATGAAAAGCTCAAAGAGGCGGAAAGTCAAATTCCACAAGAGATTGGATTACCCGTTTTAGCACCTGTAAGCACAGGTTTAGGCGAAATATATCAATATATTATTCGCCCTAAAAAGGGTTTTGAATCAAAATATAATCTTAAAGAATTACGAACTTTTCAAGATTGGATTGTGGCCCGTCAGTTATATGGCACACCAGGTGTTATTGAAGTGAATAGCTTCGGTGGTGAGTTAAAACAGTATGAAGTGGCATTAAATCCAAATAGATTAAAGGCTATGAATGTTAGT
The DNA here is from genome assembly GCA_031539425.1 of Bacteroidia bacterium. GTDB lineage: Bacteria > Bacteroidota > Bacteroidia > B-17B0 > Aurantibacillaceae > UBA4416. The sequence continues at coordinate 5,497 of JAVKLI010000063.1, read as the reverse complement.
GTTGCTGATGTATTTACGGCATTAGAACAAAACAATCAAAATACTGGTGGCGCTTATATTGATAAAAAACCAAATGCTTATTTTATTAGAAGTTTAGGATTAATAAAAACCCTTGAAGATGTTGAAAACATTATAGTAAAACATACACACACGATCCCTATATTTATTAAAGATGTAGCTAAAGTGCACTATGGGCATGCCATTCAATATGGCGCTGTAACGTATAATGGCGCATTAGATGTTGTAGGGGGCATTGTAATGATGCGTAAGGGTGAAAATAGTAGCGAGGTTGTTAAAAATATTAAATTAAAAATGATTGATATTCAAAAATCATTGCCTCAAGATATTTTGATAGAGCCTTATTTAGACAGAACTGACTTTGTAAATAGAACTATAAACACTGTAAAAAACAATTTAATAGAAGGAGCCTTAATTGTAATATTTATATTGGTGTTGTTTTTAGGAAGCTTGCGTGCAGGACTTATTGTAGCTTCTGCCATCCCGTTATCCTTACTATTTGCATTTTGTTTGATGCGTATTTTTGGAGTAAGTGTTAATTTAATGAGCCTTGGCGCTATAGATTTTGGATTGATTGTAGATGGAGCTGTTATTATTGTTGAGGCCACATTACATCATTTAGGAGTACGTTTAGCAAATCATACGCTTACGCAAAAAGAAATGAATCATGAAGTTTATCATGCTGCGTCAAAAATAAGACGCAGTACAGCTTTTGGAGAAATTATTATTTTGATAGTTTACATCCCAATTTTAACTTTAATAGGTATTGAAGGTAAAATGTTTAAACCTATGGCTCAAACAGTGAGTTTTGCCATAATAGGAGCACTTATTATTTCACTCACCTATATACCAATGATGTGTGCACAATTTTTACCTAAATATTTTATTACTAAAAAAACAATGAGTGATAAATTAATGGACCGCATTATTAACTTTTATAAACCCTTATTAAATAAGGCTATGCAATTTAAAAAATGGATCATCACATTTACAATATTTATTGCTATTGTAACAGTTTTTTTATTTATGCGTATAGGCTCTGAATTTATTCCAACCTTAATAGAAGGTGATTTTGCTTTTCATTGCATATTGCCAGAAGGTACTTCACTAAAACAAAGTGTAGAAACATCAAAACAGGCCATGCAAATAATCAAACAATTTGATGAAGTAAAAATGGTAATAGGTAAAACAGGAACTGCTGAAATTCCAACAGATCCAATGCCACCGGAGGCAACCGACATGATGATTATTTTAAAACCACAAAACGAATGGAAAAAACAACAAACCTATGAAGCATTAGCTAACGATATTATAAAAAAATTAGATGATATTCCTGGTGTTATTTTTGAAATAAATCAACCTATACAAATGAGATTTAACGAGTTAATGACAGGCGTAAGACAGGATGTCGCTGTAAAAATATTTGGTGAAAATTTAGATACCTTATTAACTTATGCAAATAAAGTTGGCAACATTATTTTAAATATTGAAGGCGCTACAAACCCACAAATAGAAAGAGTAAGCGGCCTACCACAAATTTATATAGAATACGATAGGCTAAGAATAGCAAATTATGGATTAACAATAAAATCTGTAAACGATTGTGTTAGTGCAGCATTTGCAGGAAAAAAAACAGGTGTAGTGTATGAAAATGAAAGAAAATTTGATTTAGTAGTGCGACTCGATACTTCATTTAGAAAAAATATATCGGATGTGAAAAACTTAATAATACAAACCTATGATGGTCATTTAATCCCTTTATCTCAAGTGGCAAATATTAATTATAAACTAGGCCCAGCACAAATTACCAGAGAAGCTGGTAAACGAAGAATAGTTATTGGTTTTAACATCAAAAATAATGACACAAAAAGTGTAGTACAAAACTTGCAAACTCAATTAAATACCAAAATTCATTTGCCAGTTGGCTATTATTTTACTTATGGCGGCACTTTTAACAATTTGCAAGAGGCAAGCCAAAGGCTTATGATAGCAGTACCTATTTCATTATTATTAATTTTTGTGTTATTATATTTTACATTTTATTCTATTAAACAAGCCTTATTAATTTTTACTACCATTCCTATGAGTGCTATTGGAGGCGTGTTTGCATTACTATTGTGTAATATGTCATTTAGCATTAGTGCAGGTGTTGGCTTTATAGCCTTATTTGGTATTGCCGTATTAAATGGTATAGTATTACTAAGCACCCTCAATCAATTAGAAAAAGATGGTATATCCAACCCTATACAAAGGGTTATGATGGCAACAACGTTAAGATTAAGACCAGTATTAATGACTGCAATTTTAGCTAGCCTTGGATTTTTACCAATGGCAATAAGCCATAGCGCAGGCTCCGAAGTGCAAAAACCATTGGCTATTGTAGTTATTGGAGGATTAGTTTCAGCTACCCTTTTAACACTCATTGTATTACCCATTTTATATATCTTATTTAATACACCTTTTAAAAGAATTAATAAAACGGGGGTAAATTTATTTTTAATAGTATTGATGTTATGTTATGCCATACCTAATAAAGCACAAACAGTGCAGCAAATTAATATAGACGAGGCTATTCAACTTGCCTTATCAAACAATGAAGGCGTAAAAGCAGCCAAATTAGAAGTTGAATCATCTATTCAACAAAAGCGCACAGCATTTCAATTACCAAAATTAAATGCTAATTTGATGTATGGTCAATACAATACCATAAATAATGATAATGCCATTTCTGTTTCACAAACTATTCCGTTTCCTACAGTGTTTAGCTCTAAGCGTCAGTTATATAATTCAGAATTTAAACACAAAGAAATAGAACAAGAAGTGTATGCCAATCAAATTAAACAACAAGTAAGAAGCCAATATTATTTTATAGAGTATTTACAATTTAAACAACAAAAATTATTTTTTTTAGATAGTATTTGTAAAGGATTTGTAAGAATTGCACAGCTAAGATTTAGTTTAGGTGACATAAAAAAAATTGAATTGAGCACAGCTGAACTTAAAAAAGGAGACATTGAATATTTGCTATATCAAAATAGCATTGAAACAATAAACGCCTATAAACAGCTGCAAATATTAACAAATATAACCCATTCAATAACCATAAAACAAAATAAATTATATAAACCTTTGCCAATAGACATAAATGCCGATACATCATCCATAAATTTAAATCCCTTAATAAAGTCATTTTATAATCAAATTATTTTATTTGAACATCAACGTAAATTAGAGGTAGCAAATTATTTACCAGATATAGTGGTTGGATATCAAAATCAATCAATCATTGGCATACAACAAGTAAATGGAGCAGAAAAATACTTTACCGCATCTGATAGATTTAATATATTTAATATAGGACTCAATATTCCTTTATCTATAGGCTCTGCCAAAGCGCATACCAAAATGCTAATACTTAAAAAACAAGCAGTTACACTGAATGCTCAACAAAATAAAAAATTGATGATGGCGCAATATCAACACACCATTAATCAATATGAACAAAATTTAGAATCATATGTTTATTATCAAAAAAAAGCAATGCCAAATGCTAACTCTATTATTACATCTGCACAATTAGGCTATCAATTAGGTAGTATCAATTATTTAGAATATATAAATGCCTTACAAACAGCTACAGATATAGAACTTAAGTACTTAGAAATTATACATCAAATTAACAATACTATTATTCAAATTTATTCAATCATTAATAAATAACTTTTCATGAAAAAAAAAATTAAACAATTAAGCGTCATTTTGCTTTATACTATTAGCTCAATCAGTTTTATCAACTGTCATTCAAATCAAGAAAAAGACGATGCAGAAAAAAAATCAGATCCTTGCTGTGCACCCAAACAAATAGATATAACTAAATTAAATTCGGTTACAGATCAATTAACTCATACTGTAAAGCTTACTAACAATCAGTTAAAATCAATAGATATAACCTATTGTAATATAGAATATAAAGATCTAGTAGCTACTATTAAAGCCAATGGCAATTTGGAAGTTCCAAATAACTTTAAGGCCAATATAACACCATTATATGGAGGTGTTATCAAATCGTTATATGTTATAATAGGTAATAAAATTAAAAAAGGACAAGTTATTGCAACCCTTGCTAATCCTCAGTTTATACAGTTACAAGAAGACTATTTAGCAACATCAAATAAAGTACATTTTGCAGAGCAAGAGTTTCAGCGTCAAAAAGAACTGTATCAAGCTAATGCAAGCTCTAAAAAGAATTTTCAACAAGCAGAGTCTGAATTTAAAACATTACAAACTCGAAAAACTTCATTAGAACAACAACTCAATATGCTCAGTATAGATGTTTCAAGTATTAGTAGTTCAAATATTTTTTCAGTATTACCCATCTTAAGTCCTATTAATGGCGTTGTAGGAAACGTATTTTTGAAAATAGGCAGTTATGCCGATGCTTCATCACCCATTGCAGAAATAGTAGATAATTCATCCATACATTTAGATTTAAAAGTATTTGAAAAAGACTTACCCATGTTAAAGGAAGGACAAACCATTCATTTTACACTTACCAATAACCCCACCCATGAGTATGATGCCGAAGTACATAGTATAGGTGCTACATTTGAAAATGATAGTAAAGCCATATCTGTTCATTGTGACGTATTAGGTAATAAAGCAGGTTTATTTGACGGTATGAACATAACCGCTATAGTAAGTTTGGCTAATAATAAAATGCCAACCGTACCGTCAGAAGCCATTGTAGAGGCAGAGGGGAAATGTTATATTTTTATTTATAAAAATATAACAAATCTAGAAACTGAATTTACTAAAATAGAAGTTATAAAAGGTGTATCAAATATGGGGCATACAGCCATTACGCCAGTTGTTGACATTAACGAAAAAATAAAAATTGTTTCAAAAGGTGCATTTTTTATTAACGCTAAAATGATGAACTAATCAATTTATAGGGTATGAAAGCAAAGTGGTTGTTTTTCTTTATACTACTTTCTATCTTTTAAGATTTAAAATTTAAAATACTCATTTCAATGGGGCCTTTTTTATATTTTAACTATCATTACTCTTAAACACATTAACTATGGATTCAAAAATTGAACAATTTTTTAAAAACGAAAAACAATGGAAAAATGAATTAGAATTGTTGCGAGATATTATTTTAAAATGCGATGTAACGGAAGAATTAAAATGGGGCGTGCCCTGCTACACGTATCAAGGTAAAAACCTTTTTTTAATTGGTGGATTTAAAGCATATTTTACAATTAGTTTTTTAAAAGGAACTTTACTTAATGATGAAAACGAATTGTTAGAATTTGCTGGTACTAACTCTCAATAAGTTTAGGGGAGTTCTATAAATTAAATGTTGATAAATTCGGTAATTATATATTAATTTAATTATCTGAATGTCAGGTAGTTAATTTTATATTTGCACTATAAATACATCAATAAAATGAAGACAGGTTACTATAAATCTAAAGGG
>JAVKLI010000062.1:0-2700 GCA_031539425.1 Bacteroidia bacterium | reverse complement strand
AGTCCCCCATTAAAAGGATGTTGCATACCATACATTACATTAGGATTTGCGCCTGGTATGTTAAATAGTAATGGTGAAATATCTATTCGATTAAAAGGGTCTTGCCAATCAAAGGTATTTAAAAAGGGGTTGTGTTGTACACTTCCGCTGTAGGGCGGATATTGATTAACCCAGTCTATAAATACAGGGTCTTTAGGGTTTTTAGGGTTGGTGCTGATGCCATTGATGCAATTTTGAGCCCTGGCAAGGGGGCTTAGGCAGCTTAGCATTAGGGCCAAGCTGCAAAGTTTTAATGTTTGTTTCATTGTTTAATATTTTTTTTTAATTTATTTTTCTTAATTTTTTAATTTACGCCCTTTCATTTTGTAGGTGATACCTTGGCTGTAATAACTAAATATTACTTGATTACCCCCACTTGGAAAATATAAGCGAATATTTCCCAACATTTTAGTTATGTCAAGGTCTGACAAACCTAACGTTCCTCCTATAAAATTAGTTGTAAATACTGTCAATGCCCCACAATTTGTATTGGTTTCAAGATTACTAGAGTTATAGGTTTTTCCTGTATACCGATTGTATAATTTTAAGCCTTTTAATCGAACACATCCTTGCTGCAAGTTCGGCTCATATATTGGGTTAGACAACACACTATCTGCCAAGTTGTTAGGGCTAGGGTTTTGTGAATACTTGCCAATATAAAATTCGATGTCTATACTATCTTATTTGGCAGGGGCCCAAAGGGTATCATATACCAACCTAAATTTACCAAAGGTTTTTAAATCATTAAAGCGGTTGGTAACTCTAAAGCTAAAACTTACCGAGTCGTACCCAATGGTATCTTTTGGGTTGCACATGGGGTTGGGTGTCCAGCGCATGGCATGGCTTACGGTAACTTTACTAATTGAAGCATATAGAAAATTAAAATAGGTTGTATTCTCATGTTTGGTATCCACCCCACTATAGGTATTGTATTTAATGTACCAGGTGTGTTTGTATTTGTCTTTATCTTTAAAGGGGCTTTTAAAGCCAATCATTTTTGCAAAACACAGGGTGTCTTTTTTAGGCTCGTAAGGGTTTACATAAAATTCTTCTTTTACATAATCAGGGTAGGCAGTTACAAAATCGGCATTTGGGGTAATATAATCAGCGCAGGGGTTTTGTGGTGCTTCTACCACATTATTGGGTTTGCATGCTATTAGTAGTAAGCTAAAGCTAAGTAGGATAAAACCCCCCTTAGCCCATTTAACCACCCCTGCCCCTTCCTTAAAATAAGGGGAAAAAAGGCAAATGGGGAATTTGAAGAGTGTGTATAAGGGTTGCTTTTTCATATTTATTTTTCCTTTTTTAAGTTCCCCTCCTTTGCAAGGAGGGGGTAGGGGTGGTTGTACTTGTTTTTTTATTTTAACCTCTCAGTCTTTCAGATAGCTTTCCTTGCCAATGAGAGCAGCATTTAGCAGGGTGGTTTTATTTGTTTTGCTTTAGTTGATTTATTTGTAGTTGTAACACGTATAATGTGAGTTCCTCAACTTTTTCGAGCAGTTTATAGTTCATTTGGCTTACATTAAGACCTGCTGTTTGTTTTAGTTCTGTGGCTGCTTTTATATTTGGTAGGTGGTGATTTTGGTCTATGTAATTTGAAAGATCATCTAAAGGCATGAGTTTGTAGTTTTTATCAAACACATAATCGGGTATTTCTTGCCAATCTACTATTACTTCTCTGGCTCTAATGGTGCCGTTTCTATGTAATCTAATTTCGTTAATACCTGGAGTTTGGTAATGTTCGCCATGTATTACCAAATCGCCTGATTCAATTATTATATTTTGAAATACATGCAAATTACCACTTACAGTAGCGTGACCATCAGATTGAAAATTGCCGCCGCATAAAAAATCACGTGTAATATTTAAAGCGCCTTCTATATAGGTTGAGCCTTTAAAATGAAAATTTGTTTTTGGTTGATTGGTTCCAAACCCCATACGCCCGTTGTAATGTATGCTCAAGTAGTTATAACCATTGCCTATATTACCTAATAACTGAGTATTGGCTCTGCTTATATCTACCACATAATTAGATTGTGGTATGACGGTTAAAGTAATAGGCTGTACTTGTGGGGTAAAAAAGGGGTCTGGTGTAGTTGTGTTTATAGAACCAGTGCCTATTGTAAGGTTTTTTATATCAATAGATGAGGCAGGGGCAGGACCAGGAGGTACTGTTGGGGGCACATAATTTATTTTAAATAAAGTGCCATTGTTGTTAGTGCTAAAAATAGTAAGGGTAGCATTTGGGTTTAAACTACCTATACCCACATTACCAGTGTTAGGAAAAGTATTTTGTGAAAAATTTTGATAAGTAGTAAAGCATAGCGCTGTAAGGCTATAAATTGTAAGTTTTTTTAAGGATAAAAAAGTTTTCATTTGTTTATGTTTATATGTGATTAATTGAAGTAAAAATTTTGATTTGGTTTTTTAACACTTTCATTTTTTTAGTGTTAAAAAATTAGTTCGTAATTTTACTAAGGACCATCACGGTTATAAAAATAAATATACTCGACTCGCTGTATCGCTGTATCGCTGTATCGCTGTATCGCTGTATCGCTGTATCGCTGTATTTTGTTCCATAATATTTTAATAGATATATTTAGGTACTTTAACAAATTTTATAAAATATTTCAAATAAAGCTAAAAAAGTTATTAACAATT
>JAVKLI010000061.1:0-33190 GCA_031539425.1 Bacteroidia bacterium | reverse complement strand
TTTGACTTATTATGGGCTGTCCGCTAAAATTTTTACTTTTACTCATTACTTAACTTTTGTCGTAAAAATTAAAGTAATAAAAAAAGGAGATGGTAGAAATACCGCTCCCTTTTAAATTGTTTTATCGGACACTAATAATTTAATATATAAAATGAACTTACATGTAATTAATACAGGTTATTTTAAACTAGATGGTGGCGCTATGTTTGGTGTTGTACCCAAAACATTGTGGCATAAGTTAAACCCAGCAGATGAAAATAATATGTGTACCTGGGCTATGCGCTGCTTATTAATTGAAAATGGCAAACAGTTGATATTAATTGATACGGGTATTGGAAACAAACAAGACGATAGATTTTTTAATAGATACTATTTACATGGTAATGATACGCTGCTGAGTTCTTTAAAACAAAAAGGATTTCAACCTAATGACATTACGGATGTTGTTTTTACACATTTGCATTTTGATCACTGCGGGGGGGCTATTAAGTATGATGAAAATAAAAAATTAGTACCTGTTTTTTCTAATGCTAAGTACTGGTGTAGTCAATCCCATTGGGATTTAGCCATTAATCCTAACCAAAGAGAAAAAGCAAGTTTTTTAACAGAAAATATTTTACCAATACAACAAACAGAACAGCTTCATTTTATAAACCCTAGTATATCTCCATTTCAAAATATTAGTTTTTTTGAAGCCTTTGGGCATACAGAATCTATGTTATTGCCAATCATTTCATATAAACAAGAAACTATTATGTTTATGGCAGATTTACTTCCCTCTGCTTATCATATTCCTATGCCTTATGTAATGGGTTATGATATGAAGCCATTAGAAACCTTGAAAGAAAAAGAATTGATATTAAACAAAGCCCAACAAAATAATTGGACTTTATTTTTAGAGCACGACCCCATATCTGAATGCTGTAATTTAACTAAAACAGAAAAAGGTATTGCATTAAATCAAACCTTTGCATTAAATACTGTTTTATAAGTTTTAAGTAGAAGTTATATTTTAATAACATCTATCGTTTCTTTTTTCTAATTCTCATTATATTTAACTCCTTATACTAAACAGTCTAAATACTTATAGAAATGCTTATGAATCAATCAAAAATGAATACATTTTTTAATACCTATATTAAAAACAACTTTAGTTTTTATGTTGTGCTAACACTTTTAACATTTTGTTATATTGTTTTTAAAGATTTTTTACTATTTGATAAAGTATATTTATTTAAAGATATAGGAAGCGACTCTATCAATTCATACTATCCTTGGTTGGCTTCAAAATCAGACTATCTAAAATCAGAATCAATCTTTAAATGGACCTTCCAACAAGGCATGGGACAAAATATGTACCCCTTTGCTTTTAATGAAATATTTTCAGTTTTTGTATCTTATTTTGATAAAAATACAATCCCTTACTTGTTAGTATATATGGAGGTTGTAAAAATTATTTTAATTGGATTTGTTTTTTATAAAATTTTACTTCAGTATCAATTATCAAAAAATGTTAGTTTATTAGCCAGTATACTATTTTCTGCTTGTGGATTTGTAATTGTAGGTAGCTGTTGGACAATTTTTACAGTTGAAGCACTTTGTTTTGTAATTATAATTTATGGATTTGAAAGATGGCTGCAACACAACAAAATATTATGGTTTGTTTTTGGATTTATAATGTTAGGCTGTTTACAACCTTTCTTTTTATTTATGCACTGTATTATATTAGGTTTTTATTTACTCTTAAGATATAATGATGTAAAAGAATTTCACTTAAAATCTTTTATTGTGTTTGTAATAAAAACAGGAGCACTGATTATATTAGGAGTATTAATTACATCCTTTCAATTATTGCCAGATTTATTACAATATTCTGAAAGTCCTCGTGTAGGTGGCGAATCTAGTTTGTTTTCAAGATTAATGAACCAACCAATATTTTCATTATTAAGCGAGCCTTTACGTGCCACTAGCATTTTTAGAACATTTAGTAGTGATATGCTAGGCACTGGCTCTAACTTTAGGGGCTGGCAAAATTATTTAGAAGCCCCAAATTTTTATTGCGGTATTTTAAGTTTAATATTATTTCCGCAAGTGTTTGGATTTCTATCTAAAAAACAAAAATATTTTTATGGTGCAATCACCTTGTTTTTAGTGCTCACAATTTTATTTCCATTTTTTAGATACACTTTTTGGGCCTTTACGGGGGATTATTACAGAACATTATCATTAATGATTGCTTTTTTTATGGTTTTATTTACAGCTATTTCATTAGATAAAATTCAAACACATAAAAAAATAAATCTTGTAGTGTTAGCAATTACAGTTATTGTTTTATTGATATTATTATACACCCCGCACAAACAAATTAAACCATTTATAAATACTACTTTAAGAGACACTGTAACTGGTTTGATTTTTATTTATACAGCGCTTATTTACTTTTATGCTAAACCAAATCAAAATACGTCATTAATATATAAAGGCTTACTGTTATTATGTTTTATAGAGGTTTGTTATTTTTCTCACATTACAGTAAACAAAAGAGATGTGATTACTAAACAAGATATGACTACTAAAGTAGGCTATAATGATTACTCTGTAGACGCTATAAATTATATAAAAGCAAATGATAAAGAATTTTTTAGAATAAACAAAGAATATCCGTCAGGCTTAGCCATACATGGAAGCATTAACGATGCACAGGTGCAAAATTTTTACGGCATCAATTCTTATAACTCTTTTAATCAAAAAAATTACATCAAATTTTTAGCAGATTTAGATGTTATAAATTCTAAAGACGAAAATTCTACCCGATGGGCTACAGGAATTAGTTCCCGCCCAATACTTTTTTCGTTAGTAGCTGGTAAATACGTATTAACTAAAAGACTTGATAATACCTATAAAATGATGGGATATGACAGCATTACAAAATTTAATGATGTAATTGTATATAAAAATAATTTTGCATTTCCATTTGGTTTTACCTACGAGCAATATGTACCCCATACAGAATTTAAACAATTACCAACTGCTACCAAAGATTTCTGTTTACTTACACACTGTGTTGTAGATATAGAAGACACTGACAAAGTAAAAGATTTAAGATTATATAAACCCGCTGATTTAAACATTGAATATAATTTTAATAATTATTTTGCTTTAGCTTCTATGGCTAAAAACAAATCAAATTTTATTATTACTAAATTTTCAGAAAACAAAATTTTAGGCAATGTAACAACCAACAAACCTAATATGCTATGTTTGTCTATTCCTTTTGACGAAGGCTGGAGTGCTACTAATAACGGGCAGAGTGTAAAATTATTAAGAGTAAATTGTGGCTTAACAGGCCTAATTACCAATGCTGGTAATAATCAAATAGAACTTACATTTACACCACGTTACATGAAAATTGGTTTGATGTTAACCCTCATTAGCTTAGGTATTTTTATTGCATTGCAAACTTGGTGGTATATTACAAATAAAAAAATTACATCATGAAAGTATTAGTAACAGGCGGAAATGGCTTTATTGGTAAAAACATTAAAGAATCCTTTTTAAAAGATAAACATGAAATAGTAGCGCCAAGTAGGCAAGAGCTTGACTGTGCAGACGACGAAAGTATAAACAACTATTTTAGTAAAAATAATTTTGATGTGGTGATACACGCAGCTGCAAAAGCCGGGCATCGAAATTCTGCCGACACAAACAACTTATTTTTAACCAACTCACGTATGTTATTTAATTTATTAAAATATAAAAACAGTTGGGGTAAGTTAATAAACATGGGATCGGGTGCTATTTATGATATGCAAAACTATATCCCTAAAATGACCGAAGCTTATGCTGGCACGCATATTCCAAAAGATGAGCATGGTTATAATAAATATATATTTATGAATGTAATGTCTCAACATCAAAATGTATATGACTTTAGAATATTTGGCATTTTTGGAAAATATGAAGATTATGCCATACGATTTATATCTAACGCGATATGTAAATCTATTTTTGAATTACCTATTACCCTGCGTCAAAACAGACTGTTTGACTATTTGTACATAGATGATTTAATGCCTATAATTGATTTTTATATTCAAAACAACCCAAAAGAAAAATCTATCAATATTACGCCAGATAAATCTATAGGGTTATTACAAATTGCTGAAGTAGTTAATTCATACTCTGAAAAAAAATTACCAATACAAGTCGCACAAGCTGGTATGGGTATGGAATATAGTGGAGATAATACATTGCTTAAATCAATAATACCTAACGTATCATTTACACCAATAGAACAATCAATTGAAATGCTATACAACTGGTATTTGCAAAATAAAACGCAAATAAATTATCAAAGTTTGTTAGTAGATAAATAACTATATTACAAGTCTTACATACACCCTAAATAGCAGTATCAATGGAAGTAATAGTTAATAAAATACCACGTCAGGCTTTATTAGAGGAATTAAATCCACGCACCTTTGTTCGTAAAGTCAATTTTGGAAACAATGAAATTTATATTGTTAATTGTAACAACGCACCCAACACCATTCAAGAAATAGGAAGGCTTAGAGAAATTACATTTAGAAAAGCAGGTGGAGGTACAGGTAAATCAATAGATTTAGATGAGTTTGATTATGGTATTAATCCCTATCAACAATTGCTGGTGTGGAATTCCGAAGATCAAGAGGTTGTAGGTGCTTACAGATTTATGAGTTGTAAAGATGCATCTATCGAAAACGGAAAAGTAAAATTAAGTTCTACTGAACTATTTGATTTTTCAGATGATTTTATAAAAAATTATTTGCCATACACTATAGAATTAGGTCGATCATTTATTCAACCCATGTACCAACCCTCTTTATTAAACAGAAAAGGAATGTTTAGCTTAGATAACTTGTGGGATGGCTTAGGCGCTATAATAGTAGATAACCCATGGATGAAATACTTTTATGGTAAAGTAACCATGTATCAAAATTATAATAAAAATGCGCGTAATATTTTACTGTCGTTTTTAAAACATTATTTTCCAGACATTAAAAAATTAGTGTACCCAAAAACGCATTTAAAAATTGCCACACTCGATAAAGAGTTTTTGCAACTCATTAATAACAAACCTTATAAAGATGGGCATCTGTTGCTTAATAAGTACATCAAATCGTTTGGAGAGCATGTGCCGCCTTTAATAAACTCTTACATGAGCTTGTCAAATAAAATGATGGTGTTTGGATCTGCTCATAATGATAAATTTGGACAAGTAGAAGAAACCGCCATTCTCATACCTATAGCAGATATACATGTGAATAAAATGGAAAGACATGTGGCTACATATAAAAAGTAGGCTTTATTTTTTCATCATTAATATAATAGTCAATTAGTTTACAGGACGCCGTTTTTTTAATTGTTATTATCCGTCTTTAATCAGTTGATTTAAAAAGCGACCGTCTTGCCTTAATGTGTATTAGTTGCCAACCATTTATAATTAACATTATCTTATTTAATGCTTAACAACAACTGCTACTTTGAAGTTGTTTATATGTTTTGTCCTAATTATAAGGTCAAACTTGTTTCTAAAGTTAATGTATATAAAAAAACCAATTATTATTATTGGTATAAATATTCCAAAGTTTGTCAACTTAATTTGGCATTCTAAAAATGTCATTGCAGGTATCAAATTACTCCAACCAAAGCGAGGTGGAAAAATAAATCCGAAATATTGCACCACTTTTAAACACTTAATTAATGAGTTTTTAATAGCTTTGCTCTACAAAAAATGACATTATTTTTTTATAAAAAAAACGATATGAAAACAGAACTTAGCGAACAAGAAAATTTAAGAAGAGAAAAGTTAGAAACTTTAAAAAAACTCAACATTAATCCATTCCCTGCCCCTTCTATAGAAATAAATACCAATGCAAAAGATATTAAATTAAATTTTGAAAAATCGCCTGATAATTTTAAAAATGTAAAAATTTCGGGACGGATTATGAGCCTAAGAGATATGGGCAAAGCAGCCTTTGCGCAGCTCCAAGATAGTACAGATAGAATTCAAATTTATATTAAAAGAGATGATTTTAAACAAGGAGAAGATTTTACACAATTTGATACTATTTGGAAAAAAATTATAGACCTAGGTGATATTATAGCTGTAGAAGGTTTTGTATTTATAACACAAAAAGGCGAAATATCAGTTCACGCCAAATCCTTTTCAATTTTAACCAAAGCACTAAAGCCCCTTCCTGTAGTGAAAACCGACGCAGAAGGCAACGAGTTTGATGAAGTTACAGACCCAGAATTTAGATATAGACAGCGGTATGTTGATTTGATTATAAACCCTAAGGTTAAAAAAACATTTGAAAAACGCTCTCACATTATTAATGCTATTCGACAGTTTTTAAATACAAATGGCGCATTAGAAGTTGACACCCCTGTTTTACAAACTATACCTGGTGGCGCTATTGCTAGGCCTTTTGAAACACATCACAACGCATTAAATATTCCATTGTATTTACGCATATCAAACGAGTTATACTTAAAGCGATTAATTGTTGGTGGATTTGACTGGGTTTATGAATTTAGTAGAAACTTCAGAAACGAAGGTATGGACCGTACACATAACCCCGAATTTACTATACTTGAATTTTACGTGGCGTATAAAGATTATATATGGATGATGCAAACAACAGAAACTTTACTAGAACAAGTTTGCAAATCTGTTAATCAAACTACAGATATTGTTGTTGGTGACAAAACTATTTCATTTGCTGCACCGTTTCAACGCATTACTATTTATGATGCCATCAAAAAATATGCCAATATAGATGTAGCATCAATGGATGATGATATGCTTCGAAAGGCTTGCATTGATAACAAAATTGAGGTAAACCCTAAAATGGGTAGAGGCAAATTAATAGATGCTATTTTTGGTGATAAATGTGAAAAACATTTTATTCAACCAATCTTTATAACTGACTATCCTAAAGAAATGAGTCCACTTTCTAAAACACATAGAGATAATGATATTTTAGTTGAGCGCTTTGAGTTGATTATAAACGGTAAAGAAATTGCTAATGCCTATTCTGAATTAAACGATCCAATTGATCAGTTAAATAGATTTGAAGAACAAAGTAAATTAAAAGATAATGGCGATGTAGAAGCTATGTTTGTAGATTACGATTTTGTGAGAGCACTAGAATATGGCATGCCGCCAACAGCAGGTATAGGTTTTGGTATTGATAGATTGTGTATGTTATTATGTAACCAACATTCAATACAAGATGTATTGTTGTTTCCTACAATGAAACCAGAGCAACACTAGATTTGTATTTTTTTTTTTAACTTAATGTAATAATGTGTTTTGTACAAATAAACAAACATCATTTTCATCAAAAATTTTTGTCCATTGTTTGTCATTTTCAAGTCTTGTAATTTCATTTTGTAATTGTTCTGGAGAATACAAATAATAATCTTCAGGCTTTTTTAAAAATAAAAAACAATTTGTGTCATTTTTAAATGGATAACAGTATAACGATCTGATATAAGGCATATGTGTTGTAATGACACTATTAGTGCATACTTTTGCATTTTGCGGAATTAATGAAATGGCTTTATAAATACTATTTTTATTTAAAGAGGTTTGATAATGATTTTGCTTATAAAAATGTATGTTCAAAAACTTAAACCAATGAGAATCTCTTTTTTCAAATACATATATATGCGAACCATAAGTACAAACTAATATACTTATAGCTACTATAGTTTTAACACGACTCAAAAATTGATAACTAGATAAAACATCTATAACCCCTAAAGTTAAAATTGGCACAAACTCTATGGAATAATGAGCATTAATGCCCCATTTAATAAAATCTCCTGTTAAAAATTTTTGTCCAAAAATAGGTAATAACATAAAAGCATATTGTGGTTTTAAAATAAACAAAGCACCACCTGCCATTAAAAACATAAAAAGAGTTTCTTCTTTTTGATGTTTGTAATATGGATGAAATAAATGATTGGTGAAAATTAGTTTAATATACTGTAATGGACGTGAACAAAAAGATTGAAAGGTAATTTTTGTAAAAAAATCATATTGCCCAAAATGATGATATCCAGCATTGTCTGATTTATTTAAAGGTATTAATACTTTTATAACGAGTATAAAATATACAAATGATATTATGCTTAATAGTAAAGCAATTTTTCTTTGTTGTTTATTTTTCCATATAATGGTTATTAAACCTAAACATACAAAGGCCATCCAAAGTGGCATGTTTTCTTTACAAAAAATAATTAAAGTATATATTAACGCCATTTTAGCCCACTTTTCTTGATAAAAGAAAACAAAAAACCAAGGCAACAGCATGGCAGCTATTACATTATCATGATAATCAAAACTTAATGCCGATACAATACCCCAAGTACCATAAAACTGAAGCATAAATAATGATGGGAGCCATTTATTGTTTTTAAACTTTATTTCTGCAAATTTATACACGCCATAACCGCCTATAATAATTGAAAGTATTTGAATAACAAGAAGGGCGTATGATCCAAGTATCCAATAAAAAGGGACATATAAAAATTGTATTAGAGAAAAATGATCTCCTAAAGCACAATTTACACCATAGTTAGCAATGCTATAGGTACTATTATCAAAATGTGCATAAGCTGCAATAGATTGATTAAATAAGCCGTAATCTAAAGCATAGGTGCGAAAATAATAATGATTAGGTAAGGAAATTAAACAGTAAATGATTAAAAAAACAAATGCAATAAGATGTTTTATAACTTGAATCCGCCTTTCAATTTTTAAATTCCATTTTAAGCGCATATTTTAAACAGCATTAAATTAGTTGAATCTAAGTCTAATTAATAGTTATTGCTTAACGATTAATTTATTCAATAAAGTAGAGCCTTCTTCGGTTTGTGCTTTTATAAAATAAACCCCATTTTGTAATGTGTTTGGGTATTGCAAAGTTTTAGTTTGAGTACCTGCCACAACTTGTTCTTTCAAAAGTATACAAACTTCTTTACCTTGAATATCATATAAAGCAACTTTAACATTAGCCTCAAAAGCGAGGTCAAAACTACAAGTTACAAAGTTTGAAGAAGGATTTGGAGCTATGGTAACTTTATTTTTAATTGTGCTCATTTCATTTACAGAAAATGGAGTTTGTGGCGTTAATGTAAACGTACTTGCATCACAATCATCTCCAGAAGGTGAACTGTCATCATCTGCAGCTACTCCTGCTAAATATATTACCACGTTTCCTGCCGCAGGGGCTACCCATTTAAACATAAATGTTTTATATATAACACTCGGAGGAGCAGGGGCTTTTATAATATGTACAGCATTTTTTCTACCATTAGCAGCTGTCATAACTTTTGTGCCACCAGCAGTTATACCAGTAATGGTGCCTGCATCAGTATTTGAACCTTCAAATATCATTTCACAACCAAACCCAAACATATTTAAAGCCGGGTGACCAACAACAACTTCAATAGTATAAGTAGCGTTTGGTGTATATACAGTTGAAGTTGGAGTAATTGGTGCACCTGTAGATGATGTACCACCGACTACTATAAATGGTGAACTAGAACCACCGCCATGGCACTGTGTACAGGTATTTTCTCCTGGAGAGCCAGTATTACCTGCCTGTCCATTATCTTTTTTTGCAATTACTGCCGTTAAGCTTACAAATAATATTGTAAAGCTAAGAATGATGATGATTTTTTTCATAAAGTATTTTTTAAAGATTAGATTTAAATATAATTAAATTGTTGCGGCTTTAGGTATTGTTTTTTGAGATAAGTTAGAATTTTGAATTTTATTTTGGTCTTTCATACTGCAGGTACCAATAAAATGGGCATTTTGCTCAATAATAATTTTATCAACTTCAATATCTCCTTTGAGTTTTGCAGTTGCTTTTAAAAATAATAACCCATTTACAACAACATTACCATTAACTTCACCAGAAATATCAGCATGTTCTGCATTGATGTTACCCTCTATTTGAGCAGTGGCCCCAACAACTAATTTTGCTTTAATATTAATATTGCCTATTATTTTACCATCTATTCTCAAATCACTTGTGGAGTGAATATCACCAGTTATAGTAGTTGATTTTCCTATTAAATTAATAGAGGTTGAGCTTGAATTATCGTGTTTGTTCAAAAGCATAATTAATATTTTTTAATGTAGTCTATTTTTTAAAATTTTAAGGTACTAAATTTAATTCATTTATAATGTTTTTTGCGCCACCAATTTTTTCTACTACCCAAAGTAAATATCTCACATCTAAATTAATAGTTCTATTTAAATTTGTATCAAAATGAATTTTATGGCTTAACGCTTCATAATTTCCGTCAAATGCCAAGCCTATCAATTCGCCATTTCCATTAAGAACAGGTGATCCAGAGTTACCTCCCGTTATATCATTTGAACTTATAAATGAAACCACTATATCATTTATTGATTTATCTGCATATCTACCAAAATCTTTTGCTTGTGCTAATTGAATTAATTTTTCTGGCACATCAAATTCATAGTCTCCTGGTTTATATTTTTCTAAAATACCATTTAAAGTACAGATATAAGAAAACTTTACGCCATCTTTTGGAGTGTATGATTTTACTTGTCCATAACTAACACGCATGGTAAAGTTAGCATCGGGGTACATGGCCTTACCTTTATTTTGTTCTAAAACACCTTTTAAGTATAACTTCCCTAATATAAAATTGTTAGTCATAAATTGGTTGTATAAAGGTAAATAATGTATGTTGTAATTTTTTATAAATTCATTTACCAACACAATGGCTGGATCTGTTTCAAATAGCGAAGTGTCTTGAGTAGAAAGTGTTTTTTGAAATTTAACAGAGTCTGTTAAAATGGTGTTATTAAATACATTATTAGCAACCATTTCAAATGTTGTTTCATTTGTTAATTTACCATATTTATTTTGAATATTTTCAAATAAATCTTTTGGATGCTGGCTATTTAAAACATTTTTATAAAATGATTGAAGTGCAAATGCTAGTATATTTTTATCAGATGATATGTTTTCATCTAAATTAAATTCAGCGTTTTGGTGGATGGCATCTTGTACTGTTTTTTTCTTTTCTGCTTCTGTTACTGTGGCTGACTTTAAAACAGATTCTAATTTACTTAAACTAGAGGCGTATTTTAATAAAGGCGATCCTAAAATACCTTCATTTAAATATACTCTTTGTGCTGCATAGGGTTCCCATACTGCATAATTACTTTGGTACTTTTGAAACAAGCTATCATATGTACTTTTTCCTGTGGCCCATTTTTGAAATGTTTTTTCTTCTTCTTGTTTGGTTTCAAAGGTTTTAAATTTTAAAAGTTGTTTGGTTTCGCCATCAAAAAATTTCCAATAATTTGCAATACCTGCGTATGAACTAGCTAATTTAATTTTTATAGCAGGGTCTTTTTTCATTTCTGCAAGCATGTATTTTAATTTTACATCACGTAAGGTAACAAGGGTAGGGTTTTCAATATCTGTTTTTAATTTGACGCCGTATGATGTTTCATATCTATTGGTACCTCCTGGATAGCCCCAAATCATAGTATAATCACCATCTTTTACGCCTTTTAATGAAACAGGTAAACTGTATTTTGATTTTAATGGAATGTTGTCTTTACTATATTCTGCCGGTTTTCCATTTTTTCCGGTATATACTCTAAATATTGAAAAATCGCCTGTATGGCGCGGCCACTCCCAGTTATCGGTATCTCCACCAAATTTACCTATACTTTCTGGCGGAGTACCTACTAAGCGCACATCTTTATATTTTTCATATACAAATAATAAAAACTGATTGGCTTTAAACATAGAGGCTACACGGCCTTCATAACCTGTACCTTCTGTTTCTTTTTTGGCAATTTCTTTTAATATTTCGGGTAGTTTTTGTAACACTTCTTTATCAGCTATACCTTGTAATTTAGCATTTACTTTTTCTGTTACATCTTCTATTTTAATTAAAAATTGTGCAAAAACGCCTGGAGCATATATTTCTTCGTCTTTTGATTTTGACCAAAACCCATCTTTTAAATAGTTATGATCTACAGAGCTGGCGCTGGCTATAGCGTCGTAGCCGCAATGGTGGTTAGTAAAAATGAGGCCTTCTTTACTTACTATTTCTCCAGTGCAGCCGCCACCAAATATAATGATGGCATCTTTTATACAAGCTTTATTGATACTATACAATTGTTCTTTAGACAGTTTAAGCCCCTTTTTAAGCATGTCGGCATATACTTGTTCACCAAGCAACATGGGTAACCACATACCTTCATCAGCTTTAACGGTAATGGTTAATGATAAGAAAACTGAAAATAAAATAACTAAAGATTGTTTCATGTAATAAGTAAGTTGAAAATTTGAGGTACAATATAATAAAAACATTAAGAGATTGTCTAAAAAGAGCTGTTTTTTTTATATCTAGTATAAAACCTATCAATTTTAACTTTAGGGGAGTTCTATAAATTAAATGTTGATAAATTCGGTAATCATATATTAATTTAATTAGCTGAATGTTAGGTAGTTAATTTTATATTTGCACTATAAATACATCAATAAAATGAAGACAGGTTTACTATAAATCTAAAGGGAAAAAAGGATTGTTTGACGATGAAAATTCGTTAGCACTATTATCAGAAATAGGTAATCCATTAGAAATGATAGATAAGGTTGTAGATTTTGAAATGTTTCGTTTAACATTAGAAAACGCATTACTGAACACGAATAAAAAAAGTAATGCTGGAATTGTTGTGTGTGTGTTGTTGTAAACATATGATTACTGCTTTCTTTTCAAATAATACAAAAGTCTACGCTCAAGTTGTACTTAAATGGGGAGCTTACAACAATATTTGTTTAGAAGTATTGAAAAGAAACAATATAAAATTAAATACTTTTAAGGTCTAATTTTAAAATGTATTTATAAAACATCATGATTACAATAAACCCAAAAGAAACAGAAATTACCGTTTTACATCAATATTTATTAGGTGCTGTAGGTCCCCGTCCTATATGCTTCGTAAGCACCATTGATAAAAACGGTAATCATAATTTAGCACCTTTTAGTTTTTTTAATGTATTTTCTGTTAACCCACCTTTGGCTATTTTTTCACCTAATTTAAATGGTAGAACGGGCGCCAAAAAAGATACGCTGCTTAATATTTTAGAAGTGCCGGAATGTGTGATTAATCTTGTAACTTATAATATGGTAGAGCAAATGAGTTTAACTAGTTCTCCATTTCCCAGAGAGGTAGATGAATTTACCAAAAGCGGCTTTACATCTCTAAAGTCTGAATTGGTAAGCCCTTTAAGAGTTGCCGAAAGTCCGGTGCAATTAGAATGTAAGGTAATGGAAGTTAAAACTATTGGTGCCTGTAATTTAGTTTTTTGTGAAATATTAAAAATGCATGTTTCAGAAAGTGTATTAAATAAAGACAATAAAATAGATCAAACAAAAATAGATTTAGTAGCACGTATGGGCGGTAATTTTTATGCGCGTGCTCATGGAGATGCTTTATTTGAAATTGAAAAGCCAATTTCATCTATTGGCATAGGTGTTGACATGATTCCTGCCGATATAAAAAACAATGCTGCCTTTACTGGCAATGATTTAGGCAAACTTGGCGGTATTGAAAAATTACCAACCTTAGAAGACTGCAAAACATATTACCAACAAAACGCACTTAAGTTAAATACGTTAAGCGAAAAATGTTTGTATGCCAAAAAATTATTAAATCAAAACCTTACTGCAGAAGCCTGGAATGTATTGATGGGTTAAACTAATTTACATTAATCAAAAAAATTAACTATGTGATTTTAACATTTGTGCATATTTTCCATGCGAGTTATTAAGTAAATCTTTTGGTGAGCCTTGTTCTATAATTTCACCTTTATCTAACACAATAATATTGTTTACATAACTAATGGTTGATAAGCGATGGGCAATGATGATGGCGGTTCTGTTTTTGGTTAATTCAATTACTGCTGTTTGAATTAGCTGTTCTGTTTCAGTATCTATAGAAGAAGTTGCTTCATCAAGAATTAAAATGGGAGGATTGTAAATATAAGCTCGTGCAAAAGCAATCAATTGCCGTTGGCCAGCAGAAAGCATAACGCCACGCTCTTTTACCTCATATTGATACCCATTAGGTAATTCCATAATGAGGTGGTGAATACCAATTTTTTTACAAGCATTTATTACATCTTGCTCTATAAAGTTAGGGTTATGAAGTGTTATGTTATTTATAATAGTATCGCTAAATAAAAATACATCTTGCATCACTATACCTATAGCCCTTCTTAATTCTGTTTGTTCATAGGCTTTAATAGACACGTTGTCTAAAAATATATCACCTTTATTTATTTCATAAAAACGTGTTAAAATATTCATCAAACTTGATTTGCCTGCCCCTGTTGGTCCAATAATAGCAATAGATTGGCCTTGTTCTACTTTAAACGAACAGTTTTTAATTACATAATCTTCATTGTTATACGCAAACCAAACATTTTTAAATTCAATTTCTCCTTTTATGTTGTCTGTTTTTAATGTTCCATCATTAGAAATTATATCTTGAGTATCTAATACTTTAAACACCCTCTCTGAGGCCACCATTCCCATTTGCAGGGTGTTTAATCTATCTGCTAACATTCTAATAGGTCTAAATACCATATGAATAAGCATAATAAAAAATGTAATATCGCCTAATTGAATTTGGTATTTATTAGCATTAATACCCGAAATCCATATAAGCAAGGCAATGGATATAGCAGATAAAATTTCTACTACTGGAAAAAAAACAGAATAGTACCAAATAGATTTGATGTTGGCAATTTTATGTTTGTTATTGATTTGCATAAATTTTTCTTCTTCAATTTTTTCTCTATTAAATAATTGAATAATACGCATCCCTGATAAGCGCTCATTTACAAAGGTGTTAAGCTCTGATACGGCATTACGCACGTCATTAAATGTTTTTTTTACACCATTTTTAAATAAATTGGTAGCTAACATTAATAACGGAATGGTGCTTAATGAAACTAATGCCAATAACCAATTGGTATAAAACATTACAGATACTAGCACAATAATGGTTATAATATCACTTATGATAACTATAAACCCTTGAGAGAAAACATCATTTAAACTCTCAATATCTGATACAGAGCGGGTTACCAAGGTTCCAATTGGTGTATTGTCAAAATATTTATTTTTTAAGCTTAATATATGTTGATATACCTGTATTCGTAAATCTTTAATAATACTTTGCCCTAAAAAATTGGTAATCACGATTGATAAAAATTGCAATATGCCTTCCAAAAGCAATACGCCTAATAATGCAAAACCAATGGTGTTTAATAAATTTATTTTTAAGTTAATAGATTTTATCTTACTAGCTTCGTCAGAAATTGAGTTTAATAAATATTGAATAAGCATTGGCCTTACAACCGATAAGATAGTACCTAAAAGGGCTAATACAATGGCTATAAAAAAAATAGATTTGTAAGGTTTGGTATAACTTAAAATTCTTTTTAATAATTGAATATTTATAATTGATTTTTTTTTACTCATGGTATAAATATAGAATTGTTATAGGTAATGTTTGATAAATGTAATCCGCACGGTGTAATAGCCATACCGGCTTTATTTCTATCCTTAGCTTCAATTATGTGTTTAAAATCTCTAGGTGTTATTTTTTGTTTACCTACATCTATTAAGGTGCCTACAATAGTACGCACCATGCTGTACAAAAACCTATTAGAAGTAATTTCAAAACACCAATTATTGCTATTTAAAATTGTCCATTTTGCAAAAGTGATATCACAAATATTATTTAAAGTTTGGGTATTTTTTTTACTAAAACTAGTATAGTCTGCTTTAGTAACAATATATTGTGCTGCTTCGTTCATTAAATTTATATTTAATTTGGAATACATTAAACACGATGTTGTATGATTAAAAGCATTTTTATTAAAATGAATAAAGTATTGATAGGTTCTAGTAAGCGCATCAAATCGAGCGTGAGCCTCTGGCATTACTTTTAAAATAGAATGAATAGCAACATCGTCTGGTAACATTTTGTTTAATTTATACACCACATCATCTGGTTCTAAATTTAATTGTAGTATATCAAAGTGTGCGGTGTAGTGTAAGGCATGCACTCCTGCATCTGTTCTGCCGCACCCAACTAATTCAATGTTATGAGATGATAATAATCCTAATTTATCTTGTATAATTTGTTGAATTGTATTAGGTGTATTAGGTTGCGCTTGCCAACCATTGTAACAAGTGCCTTTATATGATAAATTAATAAAATAACGAAGCATTTTGTAAATTTAAGTTGTTTAAAATTATCGTAGTAAAATTACTATAAAAGCCCATAAATTCAATGATTTCAAGTTTTTTTTGATTTCCTTTAAAATACGCAAGGAGTGCTTTAAAAGAATCTTGACGTTGGTGCGCTCTATTACTAATCTATGTTTATAAAGTAGTTGATAAAAAAAATACATCTGTTTATTTTTATTGAGAACAAATTTCTTTTTTAATAATGCTTGGGGGTTCAAATCATTTTTATACATAAATGCAAAAAATTAGTTTGAAATTTATAAACCGTTTATGCTCCTTTAAAACAAGTCTTTTAACAACTTTAGTAAATAGTTGTTAAAAAAATAATGGCGTAAAACACACTCAATGCAGCAAATAAAAGTGTAGCAATAAAACTGTAATTAAAAATTAAGTTTAAATTAGTTAATACAATAGCCAATAAAACTATTTTCTTAAAATTAATACAACAGAATAGTTATAGCTCTTGAGGCGCATTAACACTTTCAAGCATAGTTTATTTTTACATTGGTATTTAAATTATAAAATAGATTTTTTATTTTGGAGGGGGCAATTCAAACTGTGCGCTTTTATTTAATATTTGGGCTATTTCTAAGCTGCTTATTTTAACATCAATATTTTTTTTATTTATATTCCAAATAAATACAACCAAGTTTTTTGATTTATAGGGTGTGTTACCCAGAGTTAAAATAATGTCTAATGATTTGCCATTTAAGTTGTCGCCATACCATTGTAATGGCACTCTTTTAAAATAATAGCTAACGTTTAACGAATCATTTAAAGATAAAACCAACCAGGCATTAGCAGGATTTGGAATATGATTTATTTTTAATTTAACTCGAGCTTGTAATGGTAATGATTGATACAAAGTTGTATCTACATTATGATACAAATCAAGAAACTCAGCATCGTTTGATTTTAAATCAAATTTGGTTTTTACAATAAAAGGTTTTCGGATTAAAGGTGTTTTACGTTTTAATAAAGTAAATCCCCAATGAAGATCTTCATCAAGTATTGTATAAAAGTTTTTATACATTGGTGCTTCGGCTTTTGTACCAATGTAGTAATCACAATTCATGTGCATTTCGTATACAGGGTCCATTGGGTTTAAAGCACCTTGATGTTTATAGTTAATGTATCCATAAAATAATTCTCGAATCATATGTCCGCCAATAGTTATAGGATATGTTGATTTCTTTTGTTCTTGTAATAATTTGGCATAAAAGTGTTCGGGCATAGTTTCATAACTATTTAACGAATGTTTGGTAAAATTTATATTCCAACAAAAATGAATAACTGTTAATATAGATATGATACAGGAAACAATTTTCAATTTTAAAAATTGATCTAATAAAAATGTTAGTGCTAATACAAAAAACAAATAAAAAAATAAACCCGTTCTGTCTTCAGGGTAATTGATGTTAAATAGTTTGTGTAATAAATAAAATTCAATTATAACTCCCAAAAACAGTATAAAAAACAGTATATATTTAGGTGGTGTTTTTAAACTATTAAGATTAATTTTTTCTGATTTTAATATCCAAATTGATAGGAATAAAAGCAACACCGTGCAAATAATAATGATTGCTATTAAAGCCGGAGGCTGCAATGCGTAACTTATAATTAATTGTATAAGAGAGAAAAAACTCATTTTAATGTAACTACTTCCGGCACCATAATAAAGGGCTCCTGAGGCTTGTAAATGTTTTCCAAATTTGCACCAAAAAAGTAATATTCCGCAGTTAATTAACCATAAACATATTATTTGCCATTTAAGTAAATAACCAACTACTAATTGCCATAAGCTAAGTATAAGAAAAACAAGTACTACTACGGGTATTAAAATTAAATTAGAACAAATAGCTAGGTGTAAAAAAAGCAAACAACTTGCAAAATATAATAATTTAGGTTTTTTATACACATAGTTTAAAAACTGTAATACGGCAAATAATAAGCAACTCATAGATATGCCATAACCGCGAGTTACATTATAAAATGATAGCCAATGAAAAGATAATAGCAATAAACAGGTTAATAATATTTTTGTATGACTATGTTTTAAATACTTTGATAACTGAAATGTAGAATAGATTAAAATTACCAAAGCTGCTAAGTTGGGTAACCTTAATATAAACTGATGTGAACCGAATAATTTATAACACACCCAAGATAAAGTAGAATTAAGAACATGATTATTGGCATCAAGGTGAGCATGGTAAGGTATAAATTTGCCAGATTGTATATAAAAGAAAAATGTAGCTACTTCATCGTGACACAATGGAATTACATAGGCCCTTATTGAAAATATTATCAACACTACGATTGAAATGCATACAAAAAAAGTGTTGAATATTTTATTTGTAATTTTGGGCATATAAAAACTAAAGTCTAAATATAAGTGAAATACCTATTTATCATACTCATTAAATTTTATCAATATTGTATTTCTCCTTTATTTAAACCTCGTTGCAGATTTTTGCCTACCTGTTCGGAGTATGGATTGGAAGCTTTTAAAAAATATGGGTCCTTAAAGGGCTTTTATTTAACATTAAAACGGGTATTAAAATGTCATCCTTTTGGCAGCAGTGGTTTTGACCCTATGCCTTAAAATATTAGTCGTATGAAGGTGTTGAACTAGAAGAGAGTTTTAAAATAATTTGGTATTCTTCGGGCGTTAGGTTGTTATAATAAAAATTTACAGGATTAACCGGTTCTCCATTTTTAATTACTTCGTAATGAATATGCGGCCCAGTACTTAAGCCTGTACTACCAACATAGCCAATTAAATCGCCACGTTTAACAGGCGCACCTTCTTTGGCATTAATTTTACACATGTGTGCATATCGTGTTTGATATGCAAATCCATGATTAATAAGCACGTAATAGCCATAACCTTGCATTTGCATCACTGACTCTTGTATAACCCCATCGCCAGTGGCATATATTGGTGTGCCTTGTTCGGCAGTAAAATCCATACCTGGGTGGTACTGTGTGGTTTTATATATTGGATGCATTCGCCATCCAAACCCTCCAGGTACATGTTTTAAATCTTTACTATTTATTGGCATAATAGCCGGTATAGAGGCTAAAATTTTTTGTTTGTTTTTAGCCATGCTTACTATTTCGTCAAATGATTTAGACTGCACATACATTTGTTGAGTAATAGATTTTATGCTAGTAAAAGTATAGTCCATTAACTCTGCGTTAGTAAAAGAATTCAGTTTTATGTTTTGTTGTATTTTTTCAACACCCCTTATGCTATTTGGTATAGGGTCGGCTTCAAATACAACTCTGTAAATATTATTATCTCTATCCGTCAAATCCTTTAAAACCAAATTTAGCTGTTCTAATTTTGTATTAATTATTTGATATTTAGAGGTCATCTGATAAAGATCTGAATTTAATTTTTGATCAATATAATTAGGGGCAAAGTAAATTACAACTGCGCTTATAACTGCCCCAATTGATAAATAAGAAATAGCTTTTATTATAAATTCAAAAAAAGTTAACTTTGATTTTTCAAAGGACAAAGAATTGGTATTAAATTTATACTTTGTTTTGAGCATGGAAATGGCGCTTTCTGTAATCTATTTTTTTGATTGAATTTCAAATATAAAAAATAAGTTTTATTACAATGTAAGTTTACCAAGCGATTTTAATTTGTATTGCATGATGGCTGCTAATATATTGGCTTTAGTGATGGCTATTTGAGCTTTTTGGCCAAAAAATAATTTATTTATAATTTTTGTAAATGTATTTAGCCATATGTCAAAATGATTGGTGTTTAATGGTAAATTAATGTGTTTTTCCATCATATTATTGGTATACCCTGCTTTATCTAAAAGTAAAAATTCCCAAAATGAAATCATAAAAGGTTTATGTTTTTCAAAATTAATGTGTTTAAAAAGAGGCTTCATTTCTGGGTAAGTAAGCAATTCTAAATAAAATAAATCAACAAATTTTGTAATATCCTCCGTACTTTCAATGTCAGTTAAAGTGTTATCCATTTTTTAAGCTAAGTTTGATTTTTGTAATTATTTTTTTTGTGTACAATGGAAAATCGCCTTGCATCATCCAACTGTAGTAGGATGTGTCTTTTATAAAGACTTCTTTAATTGTTTTACCTTTGTATTTTCCAAAATTAAATACCTCCACATTGTTATCATTTAAAATGATGCGTCCTCCAAAATCTACTGATTTTTGTTTAGAGCTAAAGGTTGCTAAACTGTCAACGCTATTTTTTATTGGCTTTGTAACTTGTCCATTATTATTTTTAAATTCTACATCTTGATATTTTTCAACTTGTGCTTTTAAAATTTCATAAGTTGCCGTTACATCTGCTTTGGCAGAGTGTGCATTATCTAAATTTTTATTACAATAAAATTTATATGCCGCAGATAAATTGCGTGGCTCCATGTAATGGTAAATGTTCATTACATCTACCAGTTGCTTATTTTCTATATCAAAATCTAAACCTACTCTTAAAAATTCTTCTATTAGTAGTGGTATATCAAATTTGTTAGAATTAAAACCTGCTATATCACAGTCTTTAAAAAAGGCTATAATTTGTTGGGCTAATTCTTTAAATGTTGGGCAATTAATTACATCATTATCATAGATACCATGCACTAATGATGCTTCTAAAGCAATAGGAATGGTAGGATTGATGCGTTTTGTAAAAGACTCAGATGTATTATCAGGTTGTATTTTTAAAATAGAAATTTCTACAATTCTATCTTTTGCTATATTAATGCCTGTCGTTTCTAAATCAAAAAAAGCTAACGGTTTTTTTAAAATTAAGTTCATTTATTTTAATTATTATTTAAAGGTATTTATGAGGTCATTTATGCTTTTTGTGTTAGAAAAAAATGATAATAGTTTTCGCATCACTAATTCTAATTGATAATCGGGGCAAGAGGCGCCGCAGGTTAAAACAATTTTAATTGGCAATTTGCTTGGCAAATACCCATCTGTTTTTTTTTCTTGTTGCGAATGTATGTCAAAATGACAAATTGTATTATTATCAAAATTATTACTTGATGAAACAAAATAAGTTTTAAATTTTGTTTCACACAACTCTACCAAATGCTGTGTATTGCTGCTATTATAGCCCCCTACAACAATAGCCATATCTGCTTCAGATTGTAATAAACTGTAGGTGGCATTTTGATTTTCGTTGGTTGCATAACAGAGGGTATCTCTTGTATCTGCAAAATGATTTTGAATTTGTTCTGGACCAAACTTTTGAACTATTATTTGCTTAAAGTAATCGGAAATAGCTTGAGTTTCGGTTGCAAGCATGGTAGTTTGGTTGATAACACCAATGTTATTTAAATCTGTTGTGATATCTAGTTTTTCTGAACAAGCATTTTTAAACTGCCAGTCAAACTCATGCTGATTTTGGTTTTGTAACATAAATTGTGCTAATTGTTTAGCCTCTTCCATATCTTTGATAATAATGGTTTTACTATATTTATCGCTTCTTGAAAATGTAGATTTTGTTTCTTCATGATTTTTTTTACCATGAATAATAATGGTGCAGTTTAACTTAGCAAGTTGTTCAGCTTTTTTCCAAACTCTCACTACAAATGGGCAAGTTGTATCATAAGTTTTTAATACAATTCCTTTTTTTTCTAACGCTTCAATTGTTTGTAATGGTGCTCCAAATGCAGGAATTAAAACAATATCTTGAGAGGTTAAGGTGTTGAAAGGAATTAATGCGTTCCCATTTGTATCTTGCAAAAATTGAACACCACGCTGCATCAAATCTGCATTTACTGCAGGGTTATGTATCATTTCGCTTAGTAAAAAAATGCGTTTGTTGGGGTTTTCATTTATCGCCTTAAAGGCTATTTCTATAGCATTTTCTACACCATAACAAAAGCCAAAATGACGGGCAATTAAAAATTGTACGGAACCAAAATCTAAAACAGTTGGGGTAAAATCTTTTTTTAAGGGGTCTTTTATTTTTCTAAATTGTTTTATAGTGTTTATAATATCACTTTTATAAAACTCAGGTATATCAAACGATTTCATTTAAAATTATTTAAATAGAAGTATTAAGTTTTTAAGGTCAGTTCTCTAATTAATTGTTTGCCACAAAAGGTATTTACTTTTTCAATAATGGTATCTTTTGCATAGTAGCATTCGTTGCGCATTACGGCAGAATCTAAAGTAACTTGCAAATTGCCTTTAAAATAATTTATATGAGTGGTATGTTTGGCAATTATTGAACCTACAATTGTTTCCCATGATTTTCGGATAGAATAGATGGCATATTTTTCGTCTAAATTTTCTTCCGAAAATATTTTTTTTATGGTATCGCCAACTGATGTAAGATTATAATTTTTAGCCATGTGCATAGATTGATTCATTGGTAATGTTAAACAATTTATGTTCTGCCTCAATAGATAATAATAAATTTTCTAAACGCTGGGCATGAGTATCTGTTATAAATATTTGTCCAAATGCTTCGTTATTAAGGTAGGTAATGAGTTGGTCAATTCTAGTTTCGTCTAGTTTATCAAATAAATCGTCTAATAGCAAAATAGGATTACAGTTTGTTTTCATTTTAACATATTCGTATTGTGCTAATTTTAATGATAGTGTAAATGTTTTTTGTTGGCCTTGCGATGCGTATTTTTTTATAGATTGTTGGTTTAGTGAAAACTCCAAATCATCTTTGTGTGGACCTATACTAGTATACTGCAAGGCTAAATCTTTTTGTGTAGACTGTTTTAGGGCTTCTAAAAAAGTATCATGTGTGGTGGTGTTTTGATAATTCAAATCTACTTGTTGTAATTCGTTATTACTAATGTATTGGTGTGTTTTCACAAATAGTGGCTTAAAATTTTCGATAAATTTTAAACGGGTTTCAATTATTTGCGACCCAAAATGAACCAGTTGTTCATTCCATATATCTAAATCTGATAGTTTTATTTTGGAGTTTTCGGCCATTAATTTTAAGAGTGCATTTCTTTGATTAAGCCCTTGATTGTAATTAATGAGCTGGGTTAAATAATTTTTATTGCATTGGCTGATGATAGAATCTATCAATTTTCTGCGAATGTCGCTACCACTATCTATAATTTCAGAATCTGAGGGGGTAATAATTACAACGGGGAATTTACCAATATGGTCGGATAGTTTAGTGTATTCTACTTTATTAAGTTTAAATTGTTTTTTAGCGTTTCGTTTTAAGCTACAATAAATTTCATGTAACTCATTTTGATTTTGAAATGCGCCCTGAATTACAAAAAACCCTGAATTCCATTTAATATTTTGGCTATCAATAGCATTAAAATAACTTTTACAAATAGATAGATAATGAATGGCATCTAATAAATTAGTTTTGCCTACGCCATTTGAACCAACGAAACAATTAAATTTTTTACAAAACTGTAATTGATAATCTTCATAATTTTTAAAATTAATTACAGAGAGTTTAGTTAAATACATGCGCTTAAGTTACATTTTTTTCAATAAGTAAATGCGTATAAATATTGGCAAAATAGTGCTAAATTTAAAGACTTTTTTAAAAAGTATGATAAAAACAATTAAAATTATAGAAGTAAAAAGTGAAATTGGCGCGGGTACTAGGGGTGCTAGCATGGGGGTAGATGCTATTAAAATTGCAGCCTTAGATTTTGGAAGTAATTTTTTTAAAAAAATTAAATCAGTAGAAGTGCCAAACGAAAATCATTTATTACTTGAGCCTATTGTAAACGATTATGCCAAAAGGATAAAAGGCATTTATGCGCTTAACGAAAGATTGGCAGATACCGTAAAAAAAACACTTTTAAAAAATGAAATTCCGTTAGTACTTGCAGGAGATCATAGCTCTGCCTTAGGTACCATTAGTGGTATTAAAATGGCATATCCTGATAAAAAACTTGGTGTAATATGGATTGATGCTCACGCCGATTTACACTCACCATACACCACGCCAAGCGGTAATATGCACGGCATGCCTTTAGCCTGTGTATTGGCAGAGGATAACAAAGGCAGGCAACAAAATAAACCTGATGATGAAACGATTGAATATTGGGAAAAATTAAAAAAAATGGGGGGTATAAGCCCTAAAATTAATTACAATGATTTGGTGTTTATTGCCCTCAGAGACTTTGAACCTCCCGAAGAGTTTTTATTAAAAATTAATAAAGTAAAGGTAATTAACTTGCAAGAAATACGTAAAAAAGCAGTGGAACGCGTGGCTATTGAAGCATTGAATTATTTAGACCATTGTGATTTAATTTATGTGAGCTTTGATGTGGATAGTATGGATAGCCGTATTAGCAGCGGCACCGGAACACCTGTGCCAAATGGTATAACAGAAAAAGAGGCAGGCAATTTAATTTATTATATTTTGAGAAGTAAAAAAATTACCTGTTTTGAAATGGTAGAAATAAACCCAACCTTAGATAAAGAAAATTTAATGGCTGAGAACAGCTTTGAAATATTACAAAAAGCAACCAACCAATTAAATAACGATTTTTAAAAATGGGATCATTAGCCTCCGTTAATCTATATTTTTTTAAATACAAATGGCACTTAATGTTGGGCGCGTTGTTTGTTGTTTTATCTTGTGTTTTTTCGGTGTATCAGGGTAAGGTAATAGGCGATGCTACAGATAGCATTATAGCTTTAGTTAATTCTAATCAAGTGCCACAGGTAGGTGAATTTTTTTATTTTGGAGGTATATTGCTTGGATTAGCTTTAATTAGTGGTTTCTTTTTGTTTTTGATGCGTCAAACTTTAATTGTAATGAGTAGGCACATTGAATATGACCAAAAAAATGCTATTTATAAGCATTATCAAACCTTAGATGCTACCTTTTATAAAGGTAATTCTGTAGGTGATTTAATGAACCGAATTAGTGAAGATGTAGGAAAAGTGCGGATGTACACCGGGCCATCTATTATGTATTTGATAAACACAGTGGCTACTATTGTTACGGTGTTGTTTTTTATGTTTAGTATTAATTGGGAATTATCTGTTATTGTTTTTATTCCATTACCTTTACTAGCTTATGTTATATACAGGGTATCTAACACCATCAATAAAAAAAGTAATAAAGTGCAACAGCAGTTATCAAAAATTACAACGCAGGCACAAGAAACATTCTCTGCTATTAGGGTTATTAAATCTTATAACCGAGAGGCGCATTATTGCAATGGATTAGATAATATGAATTTACAATATAAAAAGTTAAATATTAATTTAACCTATACTGAAGCTTTATTTTTTCCGGTAATGATATTGATGATAGGGATTAGCATTTTAGGCACCGTGTGGTATGGTGGTTATAAAGTGGTGTTAGGTGATATTACTTCTGGCGACATTGCTGCTTTTATAACTTTTGTTTATAAGCTTACATGGCCCTTTGCATCATTAGGTTGGGTTACATCACTTATACAACGTGCAACGGCGTCTCAAACAAGGATTAATGAATTTTTAACTACAACCTCATCAATTACAAATGAACATCTTCAAATACATCCAATTGATGGGTCTATAGAATTTAGATCAGTTACATTTACTTACCCCGATAGCGGCATTACCGTATTAAAGAATTATAATTTAAACATTAGAGCAGGTGAAAAGCTAGGCGTCATGGGACGTGTAGGTACAGGTAAATCTACCATAGCTAATTTAATTCCCCGTTTGTATGATGTCAATGAAGGTGGTATTTTTTTAAGTTCAATAAATATTAAGTATTATGATGTACATTATTTAAGGCAGCAAATAGGTTATGTGCCGCAAGATGTATTTTTGTTTTCGGATACTATTAAAAACAATATCGCTTTTTCTACCCAAAAACATTATACAGATAGTATGATACACCAAGCCGCTAAAGATGCAGGCGTGTATGATAATATTATGAGTTTTCCTAATCAGTTTGATACAATTATTGGTGAGCGTGGAATTACCCTATCTGGTGGGCAAAAACAGCGTATTAGTATTGCTAGGGCTCTTATATCAAACCCTAAAATATTAATATTAGACGATTGCCTATCGGCAGTAGATATAGAAACTGAAGAGGCTATTTTAACTTCTTTACAAACCATTATGAAAAACAAAACGACCATTGTTATCAGCCATAGAGAATCTACCTTACGCCAGATGGATAGAGTAATAACATTAAATTAATATTTGAACTGAAAACATTAAAAGCCATAAATCAATTAGGATTTCGAAAAAAGTTTTTTTTCGTATCTCTTATTATGTTGTTTTTGAATTGTCAATTAAATTCTCAAACCTTGTCTATAAGTTATACACCAACCAGTAATGGTAGCTATTGTGTGGGGGAAACAACTTTAAATTTTGTAATAGATCCCAACCTTAATACATATGCGCCTACTGCTACACTTAGTGCTTGGACTTTTACAATAAAGCCTACCGCCTTATTACCTGCTGGTGTTAGCTTTAATAGTGCAAATGGATCAATAATTGGTTCACCTACAACTGACATGCCAAATAGAACTTATACTATTGGTGCTTATAGAACTAAGGGAACTGGTACAGCCCAAGTAACTGAAACAACTTCAATTACAATTATTTCATTTAGCGTCACTTATTTACCTTCTCCAAACTTTATAGTTACAACTAATGGGTTAAATTTATTTACCAGCAATACCAGTATTTTAAATAGCGCTTCTGCTAATTATCTATGGAATTTTGGAGTTCCTATTGGTACATTAGCTGGAGCTAACCCTACAGTTACTTACCCAAGTACAGGCTTAAAAGTTATTACACTAACTGTAACTAACGCTGGGGGGTGTAAATCCTCTGTAACTAAAACCATTAACATATTTGACATTGGGTATTCACCAAATGTACCCAAAACACATTGTGCAAAACAAACAACGGTTAATAGTCTCATGTTACCTACACTAAATTCAAATTGGACTTTAAATATTTTACCAACATTGCCAATGGGTATTACATTTAATTTGTCAGATGGAAATTTATCAGGAGTTTCAGCAGTTGCTTCTCCATATACAACATATACTGTGAGTGCAACTAACTCCGTTCAAACAACCTATACTACAATAACCTTTGAGGTTTTACCCCTGTTAGTAAACGACTTTAGCTTATCAGCAAATGCACGAAGTATTACCGCTCAAAGTACTGGTTCGATTGCTGCTTTACCTATAAATTATGCTTGGAGTTTTGACGCACCCTTAGGTACATTTAATACTATAAATGCAAGCTACAATTACCCAAGTAATGGTTCAAAAACCATCACTTTAGTAATTACAAATTCGGTGGGGTGCACTGCATCAATTTCAAAAATAATTCAAATTCGCTCGTCAATAGCGTACTCTCCAACCATCGGCACTGTATTTTGTCTAGGGGATGTTATTCCCACGTCAACCTTATTTCCTGTATTTACAACTTGGAGTGTTAGTACCATAGCTGGTAAATCTGGGTTTCAAGGTAATACAAATGCTAATGGCACATTTGCGCGTTTTAATTTACCTTCACATATTTTAAGAGGTAAAAATGGTGAATTATACGTTTCAGAATCTGGGAATCATGTTATTAGAAAAATAACTGTTAGTGGGGATGTAGGGCTAATTGCTGGAACCTTTAATACTATTGGTTTTGTAAATGCTGTTGGCTCTTCAGCTATGTTTAATAGCCCACAAGGCATGGTAATGGATCAGTCTGGCAACTTATATGTGGCAGATTGTAACAATCATGTTATCCGAAAAATTGATCCATTCCTTAATGTAACAACATTTGCGGGATCGGGGTCGGCAGGGTCAGCAGATGGTATAGGTACGGCTGCAAGTTTTAACGGACCTAAAGGTTTAGCCGTAGACGCCGCTGATAATATTTATGTAACCGATTTTTTTAATCATACCATTAGAAAAATTACACCGTCCAAGAATGTAACTACTATAGCAGGTGTTGTAGGAGTAAGTGGAAGTGTAGATGGCGTTGGTTTATCAGCTCGATTTAATAATCCAAATGGTATTACTGTTGATAATATCGGAAATTTATATATAGCAGATCAAACCAATAACACTATACGTAAAATTACTCCTACTTTAAACGTAACTACATTTGCAGGATCTGCATTTTCTTCTGGTTATGTTGATGACACAGGTATAAATGCTCGATTTTATTTACCATCATTTATTTCTATTGATAATAGAAACAATTTATACGTAAGTGAAACTGGAAATAAAAAAATAAGATTTATTACTTTTAACGCTCAAGTAAGTACTATAGCTGGCACTATTGATGGAAGTGCTGATGGATTTGCTACTGCGGCTCAGTTTGGCGCAAACTATGGTATTACTGTTGATCCTACTAATAATATTTTTTTAGCAGATTTAGGTAATCATACTATCCGAAAAATAGCTCCGGTAAATACTTATTCAATTGCTCCTAATCTACCTCCTGGTGTTTTGTTTAATTATGCTACTGGTGCTATTGAAGGCATTCCTGAAAATGAAACTTCTAATACAGTGTACACAATTACCGCTTTAAATAATGAAAATATCTTAGAATACGCCACTTTACCTATACTAGTAAATGCTAAACCTGTTTTAAATTATATAGCTTTTATTAATGGTTATAGTATGAGTATAAGTAGTAATAATACAGTTAGTCCATTACCTGCTGTTTTTTCATGGACATTAGGAGAAAATGATGCCACATCAAATGTTGAAAATCCAACCTATATCTATCAAAATTCAGGCGTAAAAACTTTGCAGTTTTCGGTTACTAATTCTGTTGGCTGCACCTCTCAAATGAATAAGGATATTAACATCTTGAGTAGTTTTTCTTATACACCAACTCCTAATTTAGTATATTGTTTTGGTAGTCCATTTCCCAACCTTATATTATCTCCAATTGCCCCAATACCTACTGTATCATTATTAGCAGGTATGCCATCTCAAGATGGATTTATAAATGCCCAAAATTTAAATGCTCAATTTAACACTCCAATGGGTGTTGTGCTTGATGGCTATGGCAATCAATATGTTTGCGATGCGTTTAATCATTGTATAAGAAAAATCTCATCAACAGGAGTAGTTTCAACTTTTGCAGGTACAGGGATTGCAGGTTTAAAAGACGGAATAGGTACAGTTGCTCAATTTCACAAACCTATAGGTATCATAATTGACCCTAGTGGAAATTTATATGTAGTAGATAATGAAAATCATGCCATTAGAAAAATATCACCCACAGGCTCTGTAACTACTATTGCAGGTAATGGTAATCCTAACTATGTAAATAGCACTGGAACTCTTGCTTTATTTAATAGCCCAAAAGATATTGTTATTGATAATTTAGGTAATTTATTTGTTACAGATTATGAAAACAATGTGATACGAAAAATAACCCCATTAGGAGCTGTTACTACTGTTACTACTAGTTCAGTATTAAACAAACCAACAGGTATTACAATTGATAGCGTAGGTAATTTATACGTTACAGAATTTTTCACTAGCGTTATAAAAAAAATAAACACTTCTGGTCAAGCGTCAATCATTGCAGGATCATCACAAGGTTTATTAGACGGTATAGGTACAGCAGCTCAATTTTATTATCCAGCTGGAATTAAGTGGCATCGTTCTGATTATTTAATTGTGGCAGATTATGGCAATCATTGTATTAGAAAAGTTAATTTAAGTAATAATGAAGTGTTGATGTATGCTGGTAGGTTACCTGGAGCTCCAGGGCAAAGGTTTGGAACTACAAATGGCTCTGCATTTAATGCCAAGTTTAATTACCCTTACGGTATTTCGATGGATTCCAATGGTTTAATTTATATAGCAGATTATGGTAATCATACAATTAGAATGATTACACAACCAATAAATTTAAGTATTACGCCTGCTTTACCAACAGGATTAATTTTTAATAAATTAACTGGTGATATTACCGGCTTACCTACAGTAACTACAAACGTTACAACCTATTCTTTTTTTGCAGTAACGCATTTAGGATCTAAAAGCTATACTACCATTAAGTTTGCAATTAGTCCAATTCCTAATGCCAATTTTACTTCAACTATCAATTGTGGACACGTTTTACAAACTATAAATACAAGTACGGCTGCACCGCTCCCTGCTACTTATCATTGGAATTTTAATGAACCAGCAGCTACATCAACCGTTACAAGCCCTCGATATGAATACAAAAGTATTGGTTTAAAAACAATTAGTTTAACCGTTACAAATGCAGAAGGTTGTTCTGCTACTCAAACCAGAACCGTTCAAGTAACTGCAATTCATACTGTTGGTATTATGTCAAATTCTACAACTATTTGTATGAATAGCACATTAAATTTAGCTTCATCAACGTCATCTTTAGGCGGAAACTATGAATGGTTGCCTTCTAATGCAACTTCAAGCAATATTGTTACGCAACCTACAATATCTACTACTTATACTTTAAATTATTCGTTCTCGGGATGCGTTAAAACAGCAACTATTTTTATTAATGTAAATCAAACAACTGTAAGTATAGTAACACCACCCTCTACTTCTTTGTGTATAGGCAATTTAATCAACTTATCTGTAATAACAAATTCTGCTTTGGGATCTTATTACTGGGAATTAATTGGAAATACAACCAATAGTGTTAACGTGAGTCCATTAATACCAACTACCTATTCTGTTTTTTACACTCTAGCTAATTGTGTTAAAATGGGTACAATTGCTATTTCTGTAAATCAAACATCCTTGGGTATTATACCTTCAAGTAACAGTATTTGTGCTTCAAGCTCTGCTAGTTTGTCAGCAACAACTAATTCATTAGGTGGAATATATCTATGGAGCCCTTCAAGTGAAACAACAAATAGCATTGTAGTTAGCCCAACATTAAACTCAACATATACTTTAAATTACGAATATTTAGGTTGCACAAAAACAGCCACAACTTTAATTTCCATTAATCAAATGACTTTAGGCGCTAGCAATTCAACAATTTGTTTAGAAAATTCGTCTAACTTAGGTATCTCCACAAATAGTACAGGAGGAACTTTTACCTTACTTCCTAACAATATCGTTACTTCGAATATTTCTGTAAGTCCTACAATTCAAACAACTTATACTATTAATTATAATTATTTAGGCTGTACAAAAACTACAACAAGTACTGTTTTTGTTAATTCACCTTCATTAAGTATATCTGCCACCTCATCATCTATTTGCTTAAATGGTGCTGTTGGTTTATCAGCAAATACTAATTCTTTAGGGGGCACTTATTTATGGAGTCCTACAAATTTAACAACTAGCAATATTGCCGTGAGTCCTACTGCAAATACAGTATATTCAGTAACATATAATTATTTAGGATGTATTAAAAATGTTACTTATACTGTAACTGTTAATGAAATGACATTATCAGCTGGTAATCCCTCTATTTGCAGTGGGGGTTCAACCGATTTAGAGTTACAGACCAATAAACTAGGAGGAATATATAACCTTCAACCTTTAGGTACTTTTACTACTAACGTTTTAGTTAGCCCTACAACGCAAACAACATATACTGTTAATTATGAATTTAATGGCTGTTCAAAAACAGTAACTAGTAGTGTAATTGTGAATCAAATGTCATTAAGTCTTTCAAATGCTTCTATTTGTTTGGGACGATCTTCAACCCTAGGGGTAACTACAAACTCCTTAGGGGGAACATACACTATTTTTCCCGCAGGTACTGTTACAAACAATCTGCTTGTTAGCCCCATAAGTTTAAGTTCGTACACCATCAATTATGAGTATTTAGGTTGTGTTAAATCTGCTACAAGTTCTGTTTTTGTAAACCAAACAACATTAAACATTACATCTTTAACTCCTACCATTTGTTTAGGTGCTACATCAAGCTTATCTGCCATTACAAACTCTACAGGGGGCACCTACACTTGGATGCCTAACAATCTACTTACAAATAATGTTGTTGTTAATCCAACTGTACAAACAACCTACTCATTGTTTTATGATAAATTAGGCTGTATAAAAACAGCTACTTATACTATAGGTGTTAACCAAATGACGCTTGATATTGCTTCACCTACATCAACTATTTGCATTAATTCATCTGCTAGTTTAATAGCCATTACAAATTCATTAGGCGGAACATATTCTTGGATGCCAACAAATCAAA
This sequence comes from Bacteroidia bacterium, assembly GCA_031539425.1. Lineage (GTDB taxonomy): Bacteria > Bacteroidota > Bacteroidia > B-17B0 > Aurantibacillaceae > UBA4416. Next base: position 685 of record JAVKLI010000061.1, on the reverse strand, counting down.
CTACAAATGAAATTGTAATAAGTCCTACTATACAAACAACCTACTCATTAAACTATGAATTTCAAGGATGTGTAAGAAATGTAACAAGTAATATAAGTGTTAATCAAATGACTGTGTCTATTGATCCGCCTTATATTTGTATATCTAACCCTACGGTGTTAACAGCAACTACAAATTATATAGGTGGTACATTTAATTGGGCTCCAGGAGGATTAAGTACAAATACTATTCTAATTACGCCCTCTTCAAGTCAAGTTTATACTGTAAGTTATATTTATTTAGGATGTAATAAAAAAACATTTAGTAGTGTTACGGTTAACCAAATAACTATAAATATTGTTTCATCAACCCCTTCCATTTGTATAAATTCTCAAACAGTTCAATTATCAGTACTCACAAATAGTGCAGGAGGTACGTATACTTGGATGCCATCAAATTTAAATAGTAACAGCATATCTGTAAGCCCTAGTTTACAAACTACTTATACACTAAATTACGAATACTTAGGATGTAAAACTATAGCTACTAAAACTTTAGAGGTGATTCAAATGACGGTGGGTTTAAGCCCTATTTCGTCTTCTATTTGTATTTTTACAAGCACTAATTTAACGGCTAATACCAATTATATTAATGGTATTTATTCTTGGAGTGCTTCACCTACACCTGCAAGCAGTTTAGGGTCTGC